>JBCKWF010000008.1:0-32037 GCA_038922895.1 Gammaproteobacteria bacterium | reverse complement strand
GTAATACGGATAGGTTGTATTTAACTTTTTAAATAACTGGCATATCGTTGTATAGTAGTATCCGGATCATAATGAGGTTGCCTGATGCCAGAGAGTAGTATCAAGTCAGCGAGTCAAGCCAACGTATATATTGTTGACGGTAGTCGCACCCCCTTTCTGAAAAACACCGGTGTACCGGGGCCGTTCACCGCATCGGATCTCGCTGTCCACGCAGCCAGACCGCTACTGGCCAGGCAATCGTTTGAGCCCTCCCGATTCGATGAAGTTATACTCGGTTGTATTATGCCGTCACCCGACGAGGCGAATATTGCCAGGATCGTTGCGTTGCGACTGGGTTGTGGTGACAAGGTCCCAGGCTGGACGGTGCAACGTAACTGTGGTTCGGGTATGCAATCGATAGATTGTGCGGTCAGTAATATCCGCGCGGGCCGTTCGGATCTGGTTCTTGCCGGTGGTACAGAGTCAATGTCGCATGCCCCATTAATGTTCAACCAGGAATTTACTGCCTGGATGGGGCGCTTTAGCTATGCTAAATCGCCCGTAGAAAAAATCAGACAGATCGCGAAGTTCAGACCGTCGATGTTAAGTCCGGTGATTGCGCTGTTAAGAGGCCTGACCGATCCTGTGGTCGGCCTGAACATGGGTCAGACTGCCGAGGTACTTGCTCACCGTTTCAAAATCTCCCGAAATGCGATGGATGACTATGCTGCACGCAGTCACCTGCGCCTTGCCGCCGCGCAGGCAGAGGCAAGAATGCAGGAAATTGTGGAGATTTATGATACCAAAGGTAATTATTACAATTATGACAGCGGGGTCAGACCGGACAGTTCAGCTGAAAAACTCGCAAAATTGAAACCTGTCTTTGATCGTGATTTCGGCAGCGTCACTGCCGGCAACAGTTCACAGATCACGGATGGGGCCGCCTGGGTCATATTGGCAAGTGACAAGGCGGTACAGCAATACCAGTTGTCTGTACTCGGCAGGATAGTTGACAGCGGCTGGGCTGCAATAATGCCACAACAAATGGGACTTGGGCCGGTACATGCAATGACACCCATCATGCAACGTCAGAAGCTGACGATCAATGATGTGGATTACTGGGAGATCAATGAGGCCTTTGCCGCCCAGGTACTGTCCTGTATCGCTGCATGGGATGATAACGATTATTGTCAGAAAGAATTAAAGCTGGATTCTGCCTTTGGTCAGCTGGATCTGGATAGATTAAATGTGGATGGTGGCGCGATTGCGCTCGGCCACCCGGTCGGTACCAGTGGTGCCAGGATAGTATTACACCTGTGCCATGTACTGGCCCAGAAAAAGGCAAACAGGGGCATCGCAGCGGTTTGCATTGGTGGTGGGCAGGGTGGGGCAATGTTGATAGAACGTAACTAGTTAATGGTTATTAGTGTTTCATCACAATCAACAAGTAACCATTAACGAATAAATATAATGAATAAAGAAAAATACCAACACTGGAAACCCGAGACTGATGCGAACGGCATCGTCTGGTGTCATCTCGACGTTCAGGATTCCTCTGCCAATATTCTTTCCGCTGAGGTGCTGGAAGAGTTCAATGATTTGTTGACTGCCTTTGTTACCAGCCCACCTGCGGGAGTGATAATACTCTCGGACAAGGCGAGCGGGTTTATTGCCGGTGCGAATATCAAGGAATTTACGACGATAGAGAATGAAGCGCAGGCGGTGACCCTGCTTACACGTGGACACACTGTCTTTGACAAGCTGGATGGACTGGCATGTCCGACGGTCAGTCTGATTAATGGATTTTGTCTCGGTGGTGGGATGGAGCTGGCACTGGCCTGTGATTACCGCATTGCCCTGGACAGTGACAAGACCCGATTGGGTTTGCCGGAAGTTCTGCTCGGTATCCATCCCGGTTTTGGCGGGACCATGCGCCTGATTCGTCTTATCGGTCCAATCAAGGCGTTACCGCTGATGTTGCAGGGGCGTACCCTGGATGCAAGCGCCGCCCGAAAACTGGGTCTGGTTGATTATGTGGTGCCTGACCGTCATTTTCTCAAATCGGCCCCGGATATTATCCGCAAACGGCCGAAACCTCGCATTGCAAGTAATTTTGCAGCACTGCCTGGCAAGTCACCACTCAGGCAATTAACCGCACGCTATCTGCGCCACCAGCTGAAAAGCAAGATTAAACCGGAACATTATCCTGCCCCTTACGCCCTGCTGGATATCTGGGAACAGTCCGGGGGGGATGAAAAAGCCTTACTGAAGGCAGAGATAAGCTCGGTTGCGAGGTTGGCAACGAATCCATCTTCCCGAAACCTGGTCCGGGTTTATCTGTTGCAGGAACGCCTGAAGGCGATCGGTGCCAGCAAGGATTTCAAGGCTGAGCATGTCCATGTGGTCGGCGCAGGCGTGATGGGCGGTGATATTGCTGCCTGGTGTGCATTGCAAGGTATGACGGTCTCATTACAGGACCGCCAGCCTGAATATATCGCGCCTGCGATAAAACGGGCCTACGGACTATTTTCCTCAAAATTGAAAAAACCAAGACCCATTCAGGCCGTGATGGATCGGCTTGTCCCGGACATCCAGGCACGCCACGTAGAAAAGGCCGATGTATTAATCGAGGCGATAATCGAGAAGGCGGAGGCCAAAATCGGGCTATATACACAAATGGAGCCGCGCATGAAACCCGGTGCAATTCTTGCGACCAATACGTCCAGTATTCCGCTGGAAGTTCTGGGCAAGTCGCTCGCGCATCCGGAACGGCTGGTGGGGATCCATTTCTTTAATCCGGTCGCAAAAATGCAGCTGGTTGAAATCGTTTACGCTGCCAATACTGCACCTGTGTGGATCGATCGCGCCGCCGCGTTTTGCCGCAGCATTGGACGCTTGCCGTTGCCGGTCAAAAGTTCACCGGGGTTCCTGGTTAACCGGATCCTGACACCCTATCTGGTTGAGACCATGCTGATGATAGAAGAAGGCGTGATGCCGGAACTGATCGACAGGGTCGCACTTGATTTTGGCATGCCGATGGGGCCGGTTGAACTGGCTGACACAGTCGGTCTGGATATCTGTTTGTCTGTGGCAAGAAACCTGGGCGAGAAGATCAATATTCCGGTGCCGGACAAGCTGGTGAAGATGGTTGAATCGGGTACATTGGGTAGAAAGACAGGCTCAGGTTTCTATCAGTATAAAAATGGCAAGCCAGTGAAGAACCGGCAGGTGACGGGTAGTAATACGAATCCGGATATTGAAGACAGACTGATATTACGGATTGTGAATGAATGTGTGGCCTGCCTGCGTGATGGCATTGTGGAAGATGCTGATTTGCTCGATGCAGGCATGATATTTGGTACGGGATTTGCCCCGTTCCGTGGCGGTCCGCTGCACTATGCCAAAGCGAGAGGTTATCGGACGATAGTAGACAGGCTGACAGCCTTGTCACAACAGCATGGCGAACGTTTCAACCCGGACGAATACTGGCAATCTATGCTGGAATAATCATGGTGAATCAGTCGCGGGACATTATCACACCTCATGAGGCCGGGACCTTGCCTGAACTGTTCAGGCAACGTATTAACCGGTCTGCGGACAGACCTGCATATCGATACTACGATGTCTTGAACGGGGTCTGGATGGACATCTCCTGGCGCGAAATGGGCAAGGAGATTGCACGCTGGGAGAGGGCGCTATACAAGGACAAGCTGCAACCAGGTGATCGCGTTGCAATCATGGTAAGAAACTCCCGGCTTTGGGTCATGTTTGACCAGGCAGCGCTGGCATTAGGACTCGTGGTCGTGCCTGTTTATGCTGAAGACCGGGCAGATAATGTCCAGTACATTCTTGAACATTCAGGTGCAAAGTTGCTACTGGTGGGTGGTCCCCAGCAATGGGATCGTCTCCGGGACAAGCTTAAACATTGCCGGTCACTCAAACATATCGTGGCGATATCCGATTGTGGCAAATCTGAGGACAAACGCATGGTTGGACTGGCAACCTGGCTTGCAAATGGCGTGGATCAAATCAGCAGGCCCATCTTGTCACCGGGTGACCTGGCGACCATTGTTTATACCTCCGGTACAACGGGAAATCCGAAGGGTGTCATGCTGAGTCACCGGAATCTGCTCAGCAATGCCTACAGTTGTGCCCAGACCGGTATGGCCGATGGCAAGGGATTATTTTTGTCGTTTTTGCCCTTATCGCATACCTTTGAACGTACAGTTGGTTACTACCTGCCCGTCATGACCGGTGCAATTGTCGCCCATTCAAGAAGCATACAGGACCTGCCGGAAGATTTACTGCAAGTTCAGCCTGAAGGACTTATCTCGGTCCCCCGGATATTTGAGAGGATCTATGTACGGGTCAAGGAGAGCCTGGCAAAACAATCTGTAGCCGCGCAGAAAATGTTCGATCTGGCAGTGCGTGTAGGCTGGCGCCGGTTTGAATACAATCAGGGCCGGGCGTCCTGGCATCCATCATTATTGTTATGGCCGATACTGAAAAGACTGGTTGCTGATAAATTACTGGCACGGCTGGGTGGCAGGTTAGGGGTCGCGATCAGTGGTGGCGCTGCCTTGTCACCGGAAATTGCCAGGGTATTTACTGCGCTGGGTGTACCGCTGTATCAGGGTTATGGTCTGACGGAGGCCAGTCCGGTAGTCAGCGTTAATACACTGACGCACAATATCCCTACCAGTATCGGTCTGCCATTACCGGATGTGGAAGTCAGTATAGGGGCTCAGGACGAATTACTGGTGAAAGCGGACAGTGTGATGATGGGATACTGGAAGGATGAACAGGCAACCGCGAAGGCGATCGACAAGGATGGTTGGTTGCACACAGGTGACAAGGCAAGGATTACAGATGGATACATCTTTATCACGGGGCGCATCAAGGACATCATTGTACTGGCGAACGGCGAGAAGGTTTCGCCGACCGATATGGAGTTGTCCATCAGTGATGATCCGTTGTTTGAACAGGTTGTGATCATAGGTGAATCACGTCCGTTTCTTGCAGCCCTGGTTGTATTGAACAAAAAGGAATGGGACAGATTTGCGCAGCAGAACCAGCTGCAGGCTGAACCAGCGGGCAGCAAAAAAATTGAAACGGCCTTGCTGGAAAGAATATCCATATTACTGAAGCAGTTTCCGGGCTATGCACAGATCCGCCGTATCAGTTGTATCGATGAGCCCTGGACGGTTGAAAACGGCCTGCTGACACCGACACTGAAGATCAAACGGAATAAAATACAGGAACTTTACAAGCAACAGATTGAGGCCATGTATCAGGGCCATACTACCTAGAATGTGATAGCTGGTTGACTAAACCGATAATCCTTCAGAAGTGACTTTCATCAGGACAGTCTGGCAACAGCAGCGTTGTCCGGCCTGGACAGAATCAGGAGAACTGCCGACACTGTTGCAGACTATAATACTGCTTGCTTCATCGTAACAAACTCTTCCGCAGCTGTTGGATGAATGCCGATTGTCGAGTCAAATTGGGTTTTGGTAGCGCCAGCCTTGATGGCTATGGCAATACCCTGAATAATCTCACCCGCGTCCATCCCCACCATGTGCGCACCGACGACCTTGTCTGTGGCATTGTCCACCAGCAATTTCATCAGGGTCTTTTCATTGTTTCCAGTCATTGTATGCTTCATAGGTCTGAAACTTGTCCGATAGACAGTAATATCAGCGTACTGTGATTTTGCCTGTTCTTCAGTCAGTCCAACCATGGCAAGATTCGGTTGACTGAATATGCAGGTGGCAATGTTAGAGTAGTCCACAGCAGCGGGCTGATTTCCGTATAATGATCTGGCCAACGCTGCACCCTCTGCAATAGCAACCGGAGTCAATTGCCGGCGGTGGGTTACATCTCCTATCGCATAGATCGATGGAATGTCGGTTTGATAGGAGCTGTTTATTATTATCGCCCCGTTTTTATCCAGTTTTACTCCGGATTTTTCCAACCCAAGTCCGGCTGTGTTTGGACGCCTGCCGATAGCATACATGATGAGGTCTGTAGCATCGCGGTTACCGTCGCTATAACTTATTCTGTATCTGTCTGCATCTGGCTCAATAGCGGTTATGTTGGTGTTCAGTAACAGGCGAACACCCTTCTTCTGCATTTCATGGGTGAGCATTTCCCGGGCTTCATGATCAAAACCCTGAAGTGGTAATCGCCCACGGTGGACCAGCGTTGTATCCACGCCAAGGCCATTGAAGATGCCTGCAAATTCAACAGCAATATAACCACCACCTACGATGACAATTTTTTCCGGAAGTTGTTGCAGATGGAAGGCGTCGTCTGAGGTAATACAATACTGTCCTCCCGGTATGTCGGGTAAAACCGGACGCCCACCTGTCGCAATCAGGATCCGCCCTACGGTATAGGTTGTATTATTTATAATTACAGTATGCGGGCCGGTGATGAGCGCTTGCCCGGACAGGATCGCTATGCCTGCATCCAGTAGCAGTTTCCTGTAGATTTCATTCAATCGACTGATTTCACGGTCCTTGTTCTGCACCAGTTGTTGCCAGTTAAAGCGTGGGCTACCTGTCTCCCAGCCAAATCCTTTTGCATCATTGAATTCCTCTCCGTATGCAGAAGAATAATAAAACAGTTTCTTGGGTACACAACCGGCATTTACGCAGGTACCACCCAGTTGATGTAATTCGGCAATGGCGGTTCTGGCACCAAGTCCGGCAGCCACTCTGGCAGCGCGCACTCCACCAGAGCCGGCACCAATTACAAAAAGGTCAAAATCAAATTTGGCCATCATTCATCAAGATCAGGGATGACTGTGTATGCTTGAGATACCACTTTATATCTAACAGGATAATTAATCCTGCCGGCGCCACATTGGCCTGATTCATGAGATACCTTTCTTTGATATTATGAAGCCGTAGCATAACAGATTGTAAACGTTATGACTGATATCGAAACAGGATATTACGTATAGAATACCGGAACGTATTAGTGGTCAGTAAAAAAACTGATACAGGCCCGAAATGCAGGATAGGGGGGTGAAATAAAGTACAGCTAGGTTATCTATTTTGCGGCAACAACAATAAACCCGCAGTCGTATTTGCATGCTTGCCAGAAAAAAACAGCGATTCCAGCATCCGCTTCAGTGAAAATCGCTTTATCGTTAATTGATTCATTTCATATTGATACTCGATCCGGCTTCTGAAGGTCAATTCAGACAGCTGGATATTCCTGTATATTAGGATTGTCAGCTTGGGCCAGATCCGGAACAAATAACCAGTATTTTCGATCCAGTCTGCTTGCATAACCTGATGAGCCAAGGTACCAGCAGTGATAAATGTTCATTCTCAACGTTCCCGATTAATTAATTATCCATTAACAGGCAAGTTACAAACCAGAAAGGAGTTTATCTTGGGGAACATCAACAGATGTGAATGGAATCACATCTTATTTTTTAGAATCAAATACTTACGTAATTATAGTATCTGATCCGCAATTACCTACATGATGGTCCTGGTTGGAGATCGGGCTCTATTGTCGTTTGTTGCAGACAAAATGCTTGGCTTTTTTATAGCAGAGGGTAATATGCCGGGATAGGTTTTGCGGTAATAATCAATCGAGCACGGGGAACATTCATGACACTTCGTTCAATCACACTGACTCTACTGTTGGTACTCTCCTGTAATCTTGTAGCGGCAGATTTTTCAACACCGATGGGACGAGTCAAGGACACCACGGACCGGGTCATAAGCATACTGAAAGATGAAAGTCTGGATCGTGATACACGCTGGAGCCAGATTGCAGCACTCATATATGAGGGATTTGATTTCCGCAGTATGTCGCAGAGTGTGTTATCAACCCACTGGCAAAGAGCTACAGAAGAAGAACGCAAGAAATTCACTGAATTTTTCTCCCAGTATATTGAGGCAACCTACCGCTCCAAAATTGAGGCCTATATCGATCAGAAAATAATATACAAGGACGAGGTAATTAAGGGGGATATTGGCGTTGTCGAAACGGTGATCGTCGCAGGTAATATTGAAATTCCGGTAAATTACAAGCTGAAGAAAAACCAGGACAGCTGGTATGCCTATGATGTCGTCATTGAAGGTGTCAGTCTGGTGGCCAATTATCGCAGCACGTTTGCAGCAATTGTTAAAAATGAAGGTATGGACGGCCTGATGTCAGACATCCAGCGCAGGATAGATAAGTACAAGCAGGATCAGAATGCAAAAGATGCCGAGCAAGCTGGCAAACAGGGATAGTTGAACCCTAAGCCTCCTGACAACAGTCAGGAGCGGGCGAATCAATCCTCGCTTTCAAAGATGTACTTGCTGATCAGTTCTTCCAGATTGATAGAAGGTTCTGTTTCGACAATTTCCATTCCAGCCTGAAGCATTTCTTCTGATCCACCGGCTGTGATTTTAATAAATTTGTCACCGATAATTCCTGCTGTTCTTACCGAAGCGATTGCATCATCTGAAATGGTCACGCCATTATCAATATTCATGGTTACCACGGCATAATATTCGCTTGTATCAAATTCAATCCGGTCAATATCACCAACCCGGACACCGGCTGCCTCCACATACGCACCTGATCTGAGACCGGATGCAGATGTAAATTTGGCAATCAGCTGATACTGGTCTTTGCCCAGCATGTTGAACTCACCGAGTTTTATCGCAACAAACGAAATGGCGATCAAGCCAATGATCATGAATATACCTACACTTATTTCTACTCTGGAACGTTTGTCTGTCATGTCGAGTATCCTAAAGAATAATTGCGCTCAAGATATAATCAGCAAACAGCACGGATATAGATGCCAATACGACCGCGTCCGTGGTTGCTTTGCTGACGCCTTCTGATCCATGATTGCCTCCACTGGAAAGGTGTAGATAAAAGCCTTTCGAGGTTGCCACCCAGATCATGATAAGACCGAATACAAATGATTTCACTCCGCCCATAACAATGTCTCGCCAGAGTACGGAATCATACATTCCGCCCAGATAGGATCCAGGACTTACCTCGAACAGGATGACTCCTACAAAGTAGCCGCCAAATATACCTACGGTCGTAAAAATAGTAGTCAGCAGCGGCATGGAAATCAGGCCTGCAAGCAGCCTGGGTGCGATCAGGTATCTGAAAGGATCGATTGCCATACATTCGAGCGCATCAATCTGTTGCTCATTACGCATGATGCCGATTTCTGCACAGATGGCAGAACCAGCCCTGCCGATAATGATCAGTGCGGTCAATACCGGTCCGAGTTCCCGGATCAAACTGAGTCCAACTGCAGATCCTAACAGTGCTACAGAGCCAAACCGGAGCAGTGTGTCATAGAATTGTAATGCGACGACCATGCCGACAAAAATACCTGAAATGGTGATTACCAGCAGGGACCTTGCGCCAATAAAATGCAGTTGCTTCAGTATGGGGAATAATTTATACGGTGGTGTGACGACTTTCCAGAGGCCATTGACCAGAAATACGCCGCTACGGCCTATACGCAGGGTGATATCAATCAGATGATTTATAAATTTGCTCAGCATTCTATCCGGATTTATTTCGTTAATTGGTGTAAGTAGGCATCGCCGTCAACCGATTTGTCTGCCGCCAGACGGTTTAACATGTTACTGACCCGACTATCCTGGCACGCCTTTATTTCTTCTCTGGTACCCGTAATGATCTGTTTGCCCTTATCAAGTACGGTGATACGGTCCGCAACATGAAACGCGCTCTCAAGTTCGTGAGTAATGATGATGATAGTCATATTCATCGCATCACGAAGTTGCAGGATTAAATTGTCCAGTTCAGCAGAAGTGACCGGATCCAGACCGGCAGAGGGTTCATCAAAAAAAAGCAGTTTCGGATCCATGATGACCGCCCTGGCCAGGCCTGCCCTTTTCAACATGCCGCCAGAGAGTTGTGCCGGCATAAGATCTTCATACTCGGCGAGGTTCATCTGGGCCAGTTTCATGCGCGTCATAATCTGTATGGTATTATCATCCAGCGCAGTATGTTCTCGCAGTGGCAGTTCAACATTTTCCCTCACGGACAAAGAGCTGAAAAGCGCTCCTTGCTGAAACGCAACCCCGATATTTTTTCTTAATTCATATAAGTCGTGTTTGTTTAGTTTAGTGAGTTCACGGCCAAGGATATGTACTGAACCTGAACTTGGCATCATCAGTCCGAGGATATTGCGGAACAGTGTACTTTTGCCGGAACCACTGTGTCCCATAATGACAAGTATTTCACGTTCATACACGTTCAAATTAATATTATCGAGTGCAATGACCTCGCCATAGCGGGTACAGAGATTATCGATTTGAACGATTTTTTTTCGGTTGTCAGTCATATTCGATCCGGGACGCTAACAACAACGCGTTGCCGATTCATGCCGGCGAACTGGATCGGAATTAATTGGCGTTACTCTGCATATCACCAATCAGACCTTGCTTAAGCTGCTCCGACTGTTCTATTTCTTCGGCTGAGAGCTCACTGGTCAGTGACTCATGTCGTCGGAGGTCCATCACATTGCCACTGTCTGCCAGGATGCTGAACCAGGCCAGCGCCAGCGGCCTGTTTTGTTCTATGCCTTCATCATTCTGGTACATCAGACCCAGGTTTCTCTGGGCAATCGAATGTCCCTGCATGGCCGCCTTCTGATACCAGTAGGCTGACTGGGACAGATCAATTATCGTCCCTTCACCGTACGCATAGGCAACACCAAGTTTATACTGTGCCGGTGCATAGTCACTTTCTGCGGCCTTTTTGAAGAAGTTAAATGCTGCCTGGATGTCTTTGGGAACACTTTCACCAAACGAATAGGCCAGACCGCGTTCATAATCGACAACTGCGATGGAAGAATCATTTATAGCTTTGGATGCTAGTGATTCGGAGATGCTGGAGGTATTCTCTGGCAACGGCCCGGTCTGGTCGCTGGGATCCAGCAAACCGTGTATGGGTTCGTCTGGTTGGGATATTACGGCTACGCTGGTCTCATTATTGGTAGCTATAGCATCCATATCAGATTCAACTTTCTGTGCAGTATTAAGCCGTGATAAGTTCTGGAAATTATGCATCGCTGCCGTATGTCCCTGATTCGCGGCCTGTTCATACCAGTATTTTGCCTGCATATCATCTTGCGCTATGCCTTCGCCCATCAGATACATATTGCCGAGACTATATTGAGCGTCGAGATTCCCTTGCTCCGCAGCGCGGCTGTACCATAATGAGGCTGCTTCATAATCCTGTTTTATGCCGAGGCCCTGGTAATGGAGCGAACCAAGCTGATATTGGGCAAGCGGATATCCACGGGCGGCGGCTGACTGAAAAAGATTGACTGCAGTACCATAGTTTTTATTGGTTAATTCGGTCAGACCATTTTCGTACAGTGTGGCCGGAGGTTCAGAACCGGATTCTGTGGTCAGTGCTGTATCCATCTCGACAGCAGGTATGTTCCTGGTCGCAATTGTTGCAACCGGTTCGACATCTGCAGCGTTGTCCTCGCTTACGTTGGTATCAATTTCAGTCTTCTCTGACTGTTTTGTTCTACCGAACAGCTGACTGAAGAAACCACCTTTCCCTTCAGCTGCTGACGTGGTTTGCGGTTCCGGTTCGACCGCCAATTTCTGCGGATTGGTTTCGGTTGTGACTGGTGTAGCAGATGCAGTTTCAATTGCCGGAGTGGATGTCACCGTTAATAATTCGCTCGTTACAGTGGCTGAACTTTCTGGTAAGTCAGGGACAATATTATCCATAGACATTAATCCGGAATCTTCCCCTGTGGCAGTTTCTCGCTTGGTGAGGGCAGCCAATTGACTTTCAACCAGTTGCCCGGTTGATACGGCTTCTGCCTGCATAGCCTGGCTTTGCACTGGCGATACTGTTGCTACAGGTTCTACCTGCACAGCCTCACTTACAACCGGCTGTTCAAACGTTTCAGGTTCTGCCAATACTGTCTGATCTTCAACGGGTGGTACTGTTGTTGCTACAGGTTCTATCTGCATCAACTGGCTTTCAACCAGTTGCTCGGTTGTTGCGGGTACTGTCTGCACAGCCTCACTTTCAACCGGCAGTTCTGTTGCGACAGGTTTATCCTGCACGATCTGACCTTCAACCGGCTGTTCCAGTGCTTCAGGTTCTGCCAGGGTCTGATCCTCAACCGGCTGTACCGATACTTCAGGTTCTGCAACTTGAGAGGGTCCATTAGCGTCCGACTGTGCAGCGACAGTTCTTTCCAGCGTGGCTAATTCTACTGAGGCAGCGGCATAACCTTGTGCCGCAGATTTTCTGTACCAGCTCAAGGCCTCAGTATTGTCCCGTGCAACCCCGTTTCCGGTTCGATACATTCCAGCAAGGTTGAATTGTGCCATTGCATCACCTTGCTCTGCTGCCAGCCGATACCATTTGACGGCTGCTTCATAATCAAGCGGCACACCATCACCGGTATGGTATTTACTGCCAAGTAATACCTGTGCGCGGATATAATCCTGTTCTGCTGATTTGCCAAACCAGTTGGCAGCCTCTGCCGGATCCTGATTAAGCCCTTCACCATAGGAATAAGACAAGCCAAGACTGTACTGGGCGACTGCATGTCCCTGCTCAGCGGCGGCCCGGTACCATTTAGTTGCTGCAGAATAGTCTTGATCAACACCCTCACCAAACGCGTACGCGACAGCCAGATTATATTGTCCATCCGCATTTCCCTGGTTCGCGGCCTGGGTATACCAGTCTATAGCCTGTGCATAGTCCTGCGGTACGCCTTCACCGATATAATACATATACCCCAGATTGACCTGTGCAACCGGATCTCCGGATTCAGCAAGCCGTTTATATTCGGTCGCAGCCGCAGCATAGTCACCACGGGCACGGTCATTATTCGCTGTGATTAGGTCGGCATACAGGGCGGATGTGAACAGAACACCAAAGATTGTCAAAAGTATAGAACGACAGGGCATCGCGTGTTCTCCCTTAGATAGCGATTTAATTTAAAATAGTTCCCGGATTTAATGATAATCGGTAGTTACTGGACTGTTCACAAGCTTATTATTTTGACTAATTGTAGGTTAAAAACCGTCAAAAAGACATGATATAGATAGGTCAAACAGGGATATCACATGCTGTGTAATCTAAAGCTGGTGCGGTAATTGGAACTGAGTCTCGCAGATATTTGTTCACACAGCAGCACGTCATCATATAGTCTGTCGGATAGGGTTTAATGACTACCACAGCCGGGGCTTTTCGGGCTTATTCCAGTTTGAATATTTTTGACAAACAGGGCGATAAAGCATATGCTGCATTGCACAATATGCTTAATCCATAACGTTTATTATTACCTGACACTGGAGATCCATAAAAAACGTGCCCGCATCTGTCAAATCTGACAATGACAGTCAAAACCAGTCTGAAGCCTTGCTTGAGGCCGTTAGAAATATTACCGGGGAAAGTCAGGACCTGATCCAGAATTTTGTGGCCAGTCAGTCCCAGCAGTTTGATGCCATGGGATTACACCAGGCCTTTATGGATCTTGCCTCAGCATTGTTTAAAAATCCCGAGAAAATTGCCGAAATACAATTGCAAGCGTGGAATTCCTGGCTCAATCTATGGATAGATACGACCGGTAAAATGATCGGGAGCCAGGCTAAAACCGGAGCAGCAAAATCCAGGCCTGACAAAAGATTCAAACATGATGCATGGGAAAATAATCCTTTCTTCGATTACATAAAACAATCGTATCTATTGGCTGCCGGGACGATCCAGTCCATCGTCAATAACGCCGAGGGGCTGGACCAGAAGACCGCGCAAAAGGTCGGCTTTTATACAAAGCAATTCGTTGATGCATTGTCACCCAGCAACTTCATCATGACCAATCCGGAGGTCATAGAACAGACGCTGCAGAGTAGGGGTGAGAATCTGCTGAATGGTTTGAAGAATTTTTGCAGGGATTTTGATGCGGACAGCGGGCGCTTGCGTATCAGAATGACGGATCATGATGCCTTTGAACTGGGCAAGAATATTGCGATCAGTCCAGGTAAGGTAATTTTTCAGAATGAACTGATGCAGTTGATCCAGTATGCACCTGTGACCAGCGAGGTGAATAAAACCCCGATATTGATTATCCCACCCTGGATTAACAAGTTTTATATACTCGATTTACAACCAAAAAATTCATTAATTAAATGGCTGACAGAGCAGGGTCATACGGTTTTTATCATTTCATGGGTCAACCCGGACGCCAGCCTGGGCCAGAAGGATTTTGAGGATTATGTATTTGATGGTCCTCTGGCTGCGCTGGATGCGATTGAACAGGCAATCTCGGAAACAGAGGTAAATGTTATCGGTTATTGCATAGGCGGGACATTGTTAAGTGCCACACTTGCCTATATGAAGTCTAAACAGGACAAGCGCATTATCTCGGCGACGTTTCTGGTAACGCTGATTGATTTTTCTGATCCGGGTGATCTGGGAGTGTTCATCGATGAGCAGCAGATCTCGAACCTGGAACAACAGATGAATGAGCGCGGCTATCAGGAGGGCAGGGAAATGGCGATGGCATTCAATCTGCTCAGGTCAAATGACCTGATCTGGTCGTTTTACGTCAACAATTACCTGCTTGGGAAAGAACCGCTCGTGTTTGATCTGTTGTACTGGAATTCGGATTCAACCCGTATGCCTGCAAAAATGCACAGCACGTATTTGCGGACCATGTATCACGAAAACCGTTTCAGGGAACCGGGTGGGTTTACCGTCAGGGGTGTACCCATTGATATAAGACAGATTGATACGTCGGCGTATTTTATTTCTACTGAAGAAGACCATATTGCACCATGGAAGAGTACCTATCTTGGCGCGAGCCTATTTTCAGGCCCTGTCAGGTTTGTATTGGGTAAATCCGGACATATTGCTGGCGTTGTCAATCATCCGGATGCGAACAAATACGGGTACTACACAGGTCCAGCACCCAAAATGAGTGCTGAGCAGTGGTATAAGCAGACAGAAACGAATGAAGGATCATGGTGGCCGGACTGGAACAACTGGGTATCCGAATTTACAGGCAGCAAGGTCCCGGCGAGACAGCCTGATGCAGGAAGGCTACCTGTCCTGGAAGATGCGCCGGGCAGCTATGTCAGGGTGAAATCCTGAGTTAAGCAGCCTTGTGTAGTCATTTCTGGCCTTCTGAGATGGTTCCAGAGGCAGCAATGTAAACGTATCAGGCATATTTTTATCTGCGATATGATACAAACCCTGCCAGAACCTGCTCCGGCAGCCTCAAATTCCGGTAATAATTCAATTTAATATTTGCATCGCGGGCTGTCATCGCCTAGAATTCCCGCTCTTTTTCCTTGCCCCACCGCGGATTTGCATGTGACGGGGGGCTATAACCCGAGAGGATGACAATGCGACATTACGAAATAGTATTTCTGGTCCACCCGGACCAGAGTGAACAGGTTCCTGCGATGATAGACCGTTATCGCACCATGATTGAGTCCGGTAACGGTGTTATCCATCGTCTCGAAGACTGGGGCCGCCGCCTGCTGGCATATCCTATCAACAAGATTCATAAGGCACATTATGTGCTGATGAATATCGAATGTAACCAGGAGACCCTGACCCAGTTAAACAGTGCATTCCGCTATAATGACGCGGTTATTCGTGACCTGGTAATTAACCGGGACAAGGCAGATACTGAACCTTCATTCCTGGCAAAGAGCAAGGAAGAACAGGAAGAACAGGAAAAACTGAAGGCATTACGTGAGTCGACAGCCAGGGCAGTAGAGCAACCAGGCGAACCCGTCGATGATACGAGTGTTGCAGAGATTGCCGGAGAGCCCGGTATTACTGCCGAAGCCGACACCACTGCCTAGACGTCACGAAAACAGATTATTAAGGAACAGATTATGGCACGTTACTTTCGAAGAAAACGCTTCTGTAAATTTACCGCGGAAGGATATACAGAGATCGACTATAAGGATCTGAATACATTAAAAAGCTATGTAACCGAGACTGGCAAGATAGTACCCAGCAGGGTATCCGGCACCAATGCCAGATATCAAAGGCAGCTCTCAACCGCAATTAAACGGGCCAGATTTCTGGCCTTGTTGCCGTACTCAGATACACACTGACGCACACTAGTATTTCCACACCTGGCGGCCTGTATCAGGGCCGCCAGGATTTATCTGATGTGGTCTGTATGAGCGACCATAGTGTGGCAGTACCGAAAAAACCGACCAGAGTATAAATACGTTCGCACACTACTGAATGCCATTCGTATGAACGCACTTGGGAAATATTTGTTAAGCGGGAAATTACAGGCTGTCGGTATTGTCAGTCTTTTAACGATACTGTCCCTGTTACTCCCGCCTTTTTCTTACATTATCAGCGGCGCGCCTGTCGGTCTGCTAACATTCAGGAGAGGCCCTGCTTACAGTGCGCAGATCCTGCTTGGTGCATTGTTGTTGATATCTTTATTTGGATATTTTACCAATCTCGGCGCTGTGTTAGGCGCGGCATTTGCGTTGGGGATCTGGTCACCTGTGTGGTTGACAGCGCTGATATTACGTATTAGCGAATCCCAGGGTATGATGTTACTGGTTGCTGCTGGTATCGGGGTGCTGATAGTAATGGGAAGCTATTTATATACCGATGAATTAACGTTGCTGTGGCAGTCCTGGATTGATGCGTTTCTACAGCAGGATTTTTCGGCAACTCAATCAGCGCAGTTGCAGCAGTTATTTGATACAAGCCTGCCATTGCTCAACGGTATTATCGCTGCGGGTATGCTTATCAGCCTGGTGGTCACCGTATTATTGGCGCGCTGGTGGCAGTCACGTTTGTTTAATCCGGGTGGATTCAGGGCGGAGTTCCAGCAGTTGTTACTGCCCAGATGGCTGACAATAGTCACGTTTTTCTGCCTGTTTTTGAGCATGTTGGGCGGCGTCTATCAGTGGCAAGTCAGGAATTTATTGATAGTATTTATTGTTGTCCATATGTTCCAGGGCATTGCCAGCGTACATCGGATTGTTTTTACGCGAAAATTATCGTCCAACTGGATAATTGCAATGTACAGTTTCCTGATGTTTTTGCCGCAAATGGCCCTGCTTATGGCCTGTATCGGCATGGTAGATATCTGGAAAAGGCACAGGAAAACCGTGCCTACCGATCAGGTATAGGTGTGGTATGATTAGTCAATATAGTGAGGAGTAATTTATGGATGTAATTTTACTGGAAAAAGTCCGTAATCTGGGCAGCCTGGGTGAGCAGGTACGTGTAAAATCGGGATATGGTCGCAATTTTCTTATTCCAGGTGGCAAGGCGGTCCCCGCTACCAAACAGAATATTGAAAAATTCGAGGTCAGACGAGCAGAACTGGAGCAGAGCCAGGCGGACATACTCGCGAAGGCCACCGCCAGGGCAGAAGCGATGAATGGTCTTGTGATAACGCTGAAGCAAAAGGCAGGCGCAGAAGGGAAATTATACGGATCTGTGGGTACAGTCGATATCTTGGAGGCAGTTACCGAAACCGGTATCGAGCTGGCCAGACAGGAAATCAGGTTGCCGGAAGGACCATTCCGGAACATTGGCGAGCACGATGTTGAGATTCATCTGCATTCCGATGTAAAAGCCACTATCAGGGTAAATATTATTCCCGAAGAATAATCAGGGGCCAAAATCAATTACTTCCAGTATTTGATTTTGTGAGCGTGATAAATCACACGTAATGTTACGCCTGCCCTGAATAAGTCCTGGATGGACTTATTCAGGGCTTCCCAAAATTTAAACGTTGAGCCTGTAGAAAAAGTCCAAAAATGCGAAAAATTTATGATTTCAAGGATACCAAAACCATTCCTGACCATGAGATCGTTTAATACAGAGCATCTGAGGAGGTCATATTTTTTATGGTTCTTGCAAAAATACTTTTTCTACAGGCTCGTTAGGGTAAATACAATCATCAATGCCTGAAATCGTTCGCAAGGATTCCGATACAGAGACGAAATCACTGAAGATTCCGCCTCATTCAATTGAATCTGAACAGGCGGTTTTAGGTGGTCTTTTCCTCGATCCAGACGCCTGGGTGAAAGTAGCGGAACGCTTACGCCAGGAAGATTTTTATCGCCGCAACCATAAACTCATATTCAATGCGATTGCCAGACTGGACGCGCAGGGACACCCGTTTGATCTGGTCACAGTTGCTGAATGGCTGGAAAACAACCAGCAACTGGATGATGCCGGTGGTTTGAGTTATCTGTCTGCACTTGCAGACACGACACCGAGTGCAAGTAATATAGGCGCCTATGCGGACATCGTTCGCAAGCGATCCATCCTGCGCCAGCTGATTGGTGCTACATCTAAAATTAGTGATACCGTATTCAACCCTTCCGGCAGATCCAGTAATGAAATCCTCGACTTTGCGGAACAGACCATCTTTGAGATTGCCGAACAGGAATCACGCGGCCGTAAAAGTTACAGGAAACTGAACGATCTGCTGGCCATCACGCTGGATCGTATTGATGAGTTATACCAGAAGAAAAGCCATATCACCGGTGTCTCGACCGGGTTCAATGATTTTGACAGACAAACTGCCGGCTTACAGAAATCAGATTTGATTATTGTTGCGGGCCGTCCCTCAATGGGAAAAACCGCATTTGCGATCAATATTGCCGAACATGCAGTTATAAAAGATGGTATCTCGGTCGCGGTATTCAGTATGGAAATGTCCGGCGAACAGTTGGCGATGCGTATGATGTCTTCACTCGGCAGGATAGATCAGCACAAGGTAAGAACAGGCAGGCTGGATGATGAGGACTGGCCCAGGCTGACATCCGCAGTTGAGATCCTGAAAGATGCCAAATTATTTATTGATGATACACCTGCATTGACTCCGGCTGAATTGCGCGCAAGGTGCAGACGTATCGCACGCGAGCATGGCCTTGACATGGTCGTGGTAGACTATCTGCAATTAATGCAGGTGCCCGGCACGAAGGAAAACCGTGCGACAGAAATTTCCGAAATTTCCAGATCGCTAAAGGCGATGGCAAAAGAACTGAATATTCCGGTGATTGCCTTGTCGCAGTTGAACCGCAGCCTGGAGCAGCGACCGAACAAACGTCCGATCATGTCGGATTTGAGAGAGTCCGGTGCTATTGAACAGGACGCTGACGTCATTGTCTTTATCTACCGTGATGAAGTTTATGATGAACAAAGCCCGGACAAGGGTACTGCTGAAATTATTATCAGCAAGCAACGTAATGGGCCCATTGGTACCGTCAGATTGTCTTTCCTCGGACGCTATACCCGCTTTGAAAACTATGTCGAGGAACAGGCATATATGACGGGTTATCGTGAATGAGTCGACCCACCCAGGTCGTAATCAACCTCCCTGCACTACGCCATAACTTTTCCAGGGTCCGTACGCTGGCACCCGCCAGCAAGGTAATTGCAGTCGTCAAGGCAGATGCCTATGGACACGGTCTGCTCCGTGTCGCCAAGGCACTACCTGATGCAGATGCATTCGGTGTTGCCTGTCTGGAAGAAGCGACCGAGTTGCGTGAAGCTGGAATTAGCAAACCGATTATCCTGCTGGAGGGTCCTTATACAGGCGAGGACCTGCAGGAAATAATCAGCCTGGGCCTTGAAGTTGTTATTCATCATGATGACCAGATCAGAATGCTGGAACAGTGCAGCAGCAAGGCCAAAGTCAAGGTATGGCTGAAAGTGGATTCGGGTATGCATAGACTGGGTCTTGACCCTGTAGATGTCAGGAACAGCTGGTTGCGTCTGAAAAACTGCGCCTCAGTACAGGGTGATATCAGGCTGATGACACATCTTGCGAATGCCAGTGACCCCGACTCACCCATGACGCTGGCCCAGCTGGAGTTGTTCAAGCGGACCTGTGAGGGCCTCGAAGCGGCCCGCACGGTGGCGAATTCGGCTGGCATTATAGCCTGGCCACAATCACATGCTGATTATGTCCGGCCTGGTTTGATGTTATACGGCGTTTCTCCGATGGACAACTGTACCGCGGTCGATCACGGCTTGTTACCGGTAATGTCACTGCAATCAACGCTGATATCCATCAGGCAGGTCAACAAGGGTGAACCGGTTGGATACGGGGCTGACTGGATATGCCCCGAAGATATGCCGATCGGGATTGTCGCTGCGGGTTACGGAGATGGATTTCCCCGGCATGGCAGGGCAGGCAAGCCGATTATTATCAATGGCAAACGCAGCCAGATTATCGGCCATCCATCCATGGATATGCTCACAGTCGATTTACGTAACATACCTTCAGTTAAAACCGGTGACCCGGTTGAACTCTGGGGCAATTCACTGCCGGTGGAAGAAGTCGCCAAATATGCGAATACGATACCCTATGAACTGTTATGCGCTGCTGTGCATAATAGATTGAAAGTGATTGTTAATGACTAGGCTTAAGATCAGGTTTCAATGTAACAGCTGTGGGGCCATCACGCCCAAATGGACGGGACAATGTCCGGAGTGCCAGGCGTGGAATTCCCTGTCTGAGACGGTGATTGAAAAGGAATCAAGGTCAGACAGGATAAAATTACACCAACTGGCACCTTCACAGGTACGCACACTGGACGAGATCCAGGCAGGTGAACAGGCCAGGATCTTGTCAGGCATTTCCGAACTGGACCGTGTGCTGGGAGGCGGTATTGTCGGCGGGTCGGTCATTCTGATTGGAGGCGACCCCGGTATCGGAAAGTCTACCCTGTTGTTGCAGATGTTCGCATCGTTGAATGAGATAACGGGGTTAACCACCTTGTATGTATCAGGCGAGGAGTCTATCGAGCAGATTGGTTTGAGGGCAAGAAGGCTGGATTTGAAACTCGAAAAGCTGCGGATCTTGACCGAAAACCATCTGCAACAGATCTTTGCAATTACGTCGGTCGAAAGGCCGCAAATAATGGTGATTGATTCGATCCAGACCGTTTATACCGAAATCCTGCAATCTGCCCCCGGTTCGATTGCCCAAATCCGCGAATGTGCAGCGCAGCTGGTCCGGTTTGCAAAGCAGACCAATACCACGGTCATACTGGTTGGACATGTGACCAAGGAGGGGACGCTGGCGGGACCCCGTGTACTTGAACACATGGTAGATACGGTCTTGTACTTTGAGGGAGATACAGCCGGTCGTTACCGGGTCATCCGTGCAGTCAAAAACCGTTTTGGTGCAGTCAACGAACTGGGTGTATTTGCAATGACTGACCGCGGACTACGCGAAGTGAATAATCCTTCCGCGATTTTTCTGTCACGCCATGAAGGTAATGTTCCGGGCAGTGTGGTCATGGTAACGCGCGAGGGCACGCGTCCATTGCTGGTCGAGGTGCAGGCATTGGTTGATAACTCACACGCAAATCAACCCAGACGGGTGACGGTGGGTCTGGAACAAAACCGGTTGGCCATGCTGCTGGCCGTGCTGCACCGCCATGCAGGGATAGTTACCTACGATCAGGATATCTTTATCAATGTGGTCGGTGGTATCCGTATCGGTGAAACAGGCGCTGATTTGCCTATACTGCTGGCTATACTCTCCAGCCTGAGAGACCAGCCCTTACCGCGAGATTTAATCGTGTTTGGCGAGATTGGCCTGGCGGGGGAAGTAAGGCCAATCCAGGGTGGGGCGGAACGCTTACATGAAGCGGTCAAGCACGGCTTCAAACAGGCCATCATCCCGAAGGCGAATCTGCCCAAACAACCTATAGAAGGATTGAAAATTACTGCCGTGTCACGGCTTGCAGAGCTGATGGACAATATACCTGTTGCCACTGATTGAACAGGCAAGTAGCAAGCAGTTTGATATTTCCAGGTCCAGTATCGGCAAACGCAGCTCTTTTGAGTCAGGTTCTAACCGTTGTCTTCAAATTCTGATGCATCAGCCTGTTCAATAATCCTGACGGTCTTCACCGCGTTATCGGCAATCTGCATTATCTCCACGGTGAATCTGCCAATGCGCATACTGGTGCCGGGTTCAGGTATCGATTCCAGCGTTTCGAGTATCAATCCATTCAGCGTCTTCGGACCGTCCATAGGCAGGTCCCAGTGCAACTGTTTGTTGATGTCACGTATCATGGCCGTCCCGTCGATCATTACAGTGCCATCTGCCTGCAAATGGATATCCTTGTTGAAAGTTTGTATATCAGTGGTAAATTCGCCCACAATTTCCTCGAGTATATCCTCAAGTGTCACGATACCCTGGATGCCGCCGTATTCGTCAACGACGAGGCCCATACGTATCTTCTGACGCTGGAAATTGCGTAACTGGATATGCAGCGGAGTTCCCAATGGTACAAAATAAGGTTCCTTGGCGAAGTCAGCGAGATCTTCTGAGACAAAATTTTCCTTGTCGGCAAGTATGCGTGGAAATTGCCTTACATGCAGTATGCCTATGATATTATCAATCGTGTCCCGGTATACCAGTAGCCTGGTATGCTGGCAGTTACTGATTTGTTCGATGATTTCATCACTGGAATCGTTCAGATCAATACCGACAATGTCACTTCTGGGTACCATGATTTCATCTACGGTGATGTTTTCAAGGTCGAGGATGCTGATCAACATACGCTGATGCCGCATCGGTATCAGGTTACCTGCCTCAAGCACGATTGTACGCAATTCCTCCCTGCTCAGAGGCATGCTGTCGTTGGCCTCGGGGTTCAGGCCGAACATGGCCAACAGGCCGTTAGCCACTTTGTTTATCAGCCAGATAAGCGGATACAGTAATCTGTCCAGCACCGTAAGAACATAGGATGCAGGGAAGGCAATTCTTTCAGGATAGAGCGCAGCAAAGGTCTTGGGCACAACCTCCGTGAATATCAGGATTAATATGGCCAGCACCATTGTCGCCGGGGCGATACCCGACTCACCAAACAATTTAAGTCCGATGACCGTCGTTACCGAGGCTGCGGCGGCATTGACGAGAGTGTTTCCAAACAGGATCAGGCCGAGCAATCTGGCAGGCTCAGCCAGCAATTTATCTGCCAGAATCGCGGATCTTTTCCCTTCCTTGACCAGATGACGCAGGCGGTACCGGTTCAACGTCATCATGCTGGTTTCGCAACTGGAGAAGAATGCTGATATCGAAAACAATATAAACAGAATTGCACATAGAAATTCCAGGGAGATTTCGTCCACTGTCAGTACCTTTCAGGTGGAATAAGGCAGAAGTAATTGTAGATGCATGATTGTGTACGTCAGCAGAATTTCTAGACTCTCTGCAGTATCAGTTCAAGTACCAGTTTTGAGCCAAAATAGGCGAGCATTAACAGGGCAAATCCACCGAGAGTAAACCGTACCAGATACTTCCCACGCCAGCCCCATGTGGTCCTGCCAAACAGGACCAGACCGAAAAACAACCAGGCAAGGATCGACAAGACTGTCTTGTGGGCGAGATGCTGGTCCAGCAAATTATGTATAAACATCATACCTGTCGCGAGCCCCAGACTGAGCAGGAAAAAACCGGTCCAGAGTAACTGCACTAGCAACTCTTCCATTGTTTGCATAGGGGGCAGTATCCGCATCACCTTTACCGGATGTTTTGCGCGTAACTGGTGTTCCTGAAAGGCGAGAATGACAGCTTGCAGCGCTGCAATGGACAGCAGACTGTAGGCAGCGATTGAGAAAATGATATGCATATCGAGACCAAAACTGGTAGTTGCCGCAACGATACGGACACTGGGGAACAGGTACTCCAGTAACAGAGCGATGGCAGTCGCAGGGAAAATCACCATGGCGAGATTTTCTGTAGGCTTTACCAGTGTGGTCAGGATGACAAGCAGGGCAATGACCCAACTGACCAGCGAAAGGGCATTATAAAAGCCCATATTTAATCCGGATTCGGTAAAGATCAGCTGATACAGCACGAACGCATGTAACAGTAATGCGGAAAAACCCGGCACCAGCATTCTAATGTCGGGACCCCCGGCGCGAGTTTGTGCAAGGGACATAAAACGGATCCCCAACCTGACGGTGGCCAGCACGTACAGCAGTATCCCCATTGATGCTACAAGCAATAAATTCATAAAATCCGTCGAATTATCGGTTATTGATTATACAGCGTAAACGAGAATACCCAAAGTTGAGCAAAAAATGCTAATATTGCAAGTATCAGATTTTACACAAAAAATACGCGATCTGGCGAATAAATCGTTAAAAATTAAGCAGGGATAACAGTATGTTCGAAAACCTTTCCGAAAGGTTGACACAGGTAGTACGGCAAGTCCGCGGTCAGGCCCGCATCAGTGAGGAGAATATCGGCGACACCCTGCGCGAGGTCAGGCAAGCGCTGCTGGAGGCCGATGTCGCATTGCCGGTAGTGAAAGAGTTTGTCGAACACGTCAAACAGCGTGCACTGGGACAGGAGATCAATATTAGCCTGACACCGGGACAGGCGGTCATCAAGATCGTCCATGATGAATTGATTAAATTGATGGGGAGCACCACCGCGACCCTGAATCTGGCCCAGCAACCTCCTGTCGTTATACTGGTGGCAGGTTTGCAGGGTTCTGGCAAGACCACGACGGTCGCAAAACTTGGCCGCTGGTTGCAGGCGCATGGCAAGAAATCTGTCATGACCGTCAGTTGCGATATTTACCGCCCGGCCGCGATAGAACAATTAAGGGTACTCTCCGAAGAAAATAACCTGATATTTTGCCACAGCGATGCCGGACAGACCCCGGTAACGATTGCCAAACAGGCGTTGCAACAGGCAGAGAAAAAACTCGTGGACGTGTTAATCGTCGACAGTGCCGGACGCCTGCATATAGACGAGCAGATGATGCAGGAGATCAAACAGATCCATGCCGCGTTAAATCCGGCCAATACCCTGTTTGTCGCTGACAGTATGCTCGGTCAGGATGCGGTGAACTCGGCCAGCGCGTTTAATAGCGCATTACCGCTGACAGGCGTGATCCTGACCAAGACCGACGGTGATGCCAGGGGTGGTGCGGCATTGTCAATCCGGCATGTGACCGGCAAACCGATATTGTTTCTGGGGACAGGGGAGAGGGCAACGGAATTTTCCGTATTCCATCCGGAACGCATTGCATCACGTATCCTCGGTATGGGCGATGTACTCAGTCTGATTGAAGATATCCAGCAGCAGACCGATAAGGACAAAACGGAAAGACTCGCGGCAAAACTGAAGAAAGGCAAGCGGTTCGATATGGAGGACCTGCGAGACCAGTTGCAACAAATGAAAAATATGGGTGGCATTGCCGGACTTATGGACAAGCTGCCAGGTATGGGCGGAAAACTTCCACTCGGTGTCTCTGAACAGGTCAATAACAGCCAGCTTAACCGGCTGGAGGCAATCATTAATTCGATGACCCGGCAGGAAAGGCGGTTTCCGGACTTAATCAATGGTTCACGCAAGAAGCGTATCGCTGCCGGTTCCGGTAACCAGATCCAGGATGTGAATCGCCTGCTGAAACAGCATAAGCAGATGCAGAAGATGATGAAGACACTGGGTAAAAAGGGTGGTGTAGCGAGTCTGATGCGAGGTTTGAGCGGAAAACTACCGCCGGGATTCAGGCCGCAGTAATCTTACATTCAAGCTTCAAGACCTGACCCAGACACCTGAGTACTATCTGTCAGGCTTGATTTTAACCGGAGACTGAGCCATTCTTGGCGTCAGTCAGAGATTGCGGGGAAGGGCGTTATGACGACAATATATACTCCGTTTGCAAATCCATTTAGGCTCCGTTTTTTCAACCTAAGCCGTTGTTTTCATTACAACCCACTTTTTTATACACCCGAATTGCTCCGTCGTCAAAGAGCAATTAGGGTGCCTATATCTAGTTATGTGTCCTAGGAGGTCTATATGGTAGTCAAGTTGCTACGTATATTCGCTCAAGCATGGGCAACTCTCGTTACAATTTTAATACTTATAAGCTTATCTTTTATTTGGTATTCAGAGGGGTTCGCCAAAGTACAAGAAATCATGAGTCCATTTAATATCATTAATTTCATTGTAACAATTATTTCTCTTTCTCCTGCTATCGGCGCTTGGGCATTAGCAGATCATTTAGTAAAGAAAGACGGCGTTAAGCGGTAAATATTAATGACTGAAGAATCTGAGGATAGTTTGATTAAAGCATTAATGGGAGAAGATGAGTTAGGCGCAGTAGTAAGATCGCATATTATAATTGAAAATTTGATTTTGAGATTATTGGCATTACTCATTCCATACCAGGAATACTTAGAAAAATTACGGCTAGGATATCGTCAAAAAGTGGATTTGGTACTCGCAATGGGTTTGAAAGCCCAATATGGTCCGCCACTGAAACAGTTCGGAAAAATTAGAAATGATTTTGCACATAAACCAGATACTACACTTACGAATAAACACGTTAATGATTTGTATGGCGCAATGAACTCAGATGATCGAAATCTTGTATTAAAATCATTTGAAAATACTAAAAGAAATATTACAGGTTCAACTTCAAAGGAGTTTAAAAAACTTGACTCTATTGATAGATTAATTTTAATTGTTGTAACTCTTCGATCTGTCTTGCTTGCCGCTATAATAGAAATTGAAGATGAAATTAACAGGGCCACATAACAAATCGCCCAACCCGACTCCGGAAAGTTCGCGCTTTATATTTGGCGCCTCGGCGGATTCGGGTTGGCTTAGTCGTTATGTATCTCAATACTAGGAGGCCATATGGCTTACACAGGGGTTAAAAGAAAAGTTTTTGTTTCCCATTACGGCGGCGACAAAACCGAGGTTGATAAATTTATCCAGACATTTGCGAATGAGCAAAAGGTCTTCACACCATACGTTCTAGGAGCCAATGAAAATGATGATTTCATTGAGAGCACTAACCCTGCCTATGTAATGACGCAGATACGTGAACAATACCTTCAAGACACCACAGTCACCATTGTGTTAATCGGCAACTGCACTCACAGCAGAAGGTATGTTGATTGGGAGATAAAAAGCTCCATCCAACAAGGCGAGACCGCACCGAATGGCTTGATTGGAATACTCGCGCCATCCAAAGGAACGTCGGCGCACATGCCGCCCCGCCTGAAAGACAACTGGAGTAAAGAGAGTAAGGACTGTTATGCGCGTTACCAATCCTACCCGGGTTCAGCAGACACACTCGGATCATGGATTGAAGACGCTTTTAGTGCTCGGACGACCAGAGCGAAATTCATTTCCAATTCACAAGAAATGATGAAATACAATTCAAAGTGTCTCGTCTGTGGAGTAACTCACTGATGTCACAAGACGGGATTGTCCTGCTAAAGCTATCCTTTTTCACTGATAGTTGGAGCATGAAGCTTGATGCATCTCTTCTTGTCCTCGCACTTGTGATAGTTGGCGGGATAGTCGTTGGGTGGCTAGCCAGACACAAGATCAAAAGATACAAACTTGTGAAGCTCGACATCAATTTAGGAAAAATCGGAAAAGCTGAGTTAAGGCCAAATATCGAAGACATCCAAGTTGCGCACAAAATTTGGACACAGCTAGTCACGCGCAAAGCCGCGATTCCATTTGACCCGGAGCACGATGTAATCATTGAGGTGTACGACTCTTGGTGCGCACTATTCACACAAGTGCGAGAACTCGTCAGCAACATTCCTGCCGACTTGATTAAAGAAGAACCAAGTACAAAAGAACTGGTACGTATCGCGACGGCAACACTAAACGATGGTCTCAGACCGCACCTTACCCGATGGCAAGCAAAATTTCGGTCTTGGTACACTGCAAACGAAGACCAGTTAAAAACAATCACCCCTCAAGAGCTTCAAAGGAAATACCCCGAGTATCAGGTTTTAGTGGATGACATGAGCCGAATAAATCAACAAATGATTTCCTACGCAGCAGAGTTACGGCGGCTTGTCGATGGGTAAGCTACATAACCTTGCAGTCAAGCGGGACTGCGCAAAAGCGCGCAGCCCCTTACTTTTACGTTAGGGGTCAAATCATATGTACGCCGAAATTGCCGCCGCCGTCAGTAGTGCTAAAACCGCTCTCGGGTAGATTAGGGGGACAGTTTACTTAACTATCCGAAATCGCAATCTGAATTAAATAAACTGTCCCCCGTATCTATTCGGAAGATTACCGGTCCCGCGACCAGGCCAGACAAAGTATCTTTGAGTACATCGAGATATTTTATAACCTGCAGCGACGACATTCTGTCCTGAACTACCTGACACCGGTAGACTATGAGAAAAAACATGTCTCCAATTTATAACGTCCGTTTTATTGGGGGAGGCTCACCCATTAACCGTCTCCGGTCAAGAGGGCGACCCCTTTAATTTGTTGCCGCTAACAACTGACCACGAACCACTTGAACAGACTCTAAAAGCATGCATAATCGTACTTTTAATCGTACTATATTAAGAGCGCTTATGAGTGATATTACTGCAAATGACTTGAAAACCAGGGGTATTTCCGCCCTGGAAACCGCCCTGGACAAGGATACCGAGGCTGTGATCAGCGTGCGTGGCAAGCCGCGTTATGTAGTCATGGATATTGAACACTATGAACGCTTGCGCGAAGCGGAGATTTTTTCTGCCTGGCAGGAGGCTCGTGCCGCTGAAACGCGCGGCGATTATCTGATCGAAACAGCCGGGGAACATATCGCACGACTGCAGAAGGACTCTGCCCCGGATGACATATAGACTGATTTTTCCTGCGCCCTACCAGAAGCGGGAAAAATCCTTCATCAAAAAACACCCGGGTCTTCGGGAACGCTATTTCAAAACCTTGTTGTTACTGGAACAAAATCCCCTCCACCCCTCGCTGCGCCTGCACCCCTTGCAGGGGCAACATGGTGGATTGCATTCTGTATCGATCTCGATGCGCTATCGCAATACCCTGGAGCTGGAACTGCGCGAACGGGAGATCGTATTCGTTAATGTCGGTAGCCATGCTGAGGTGTATTGAAATCAAAGTTCACAGAACTTGAAACAATAAACGTTGGTAATTTCAAGTTTTCTGACCACTTCATTTTTTACGAATCCCGAAATACGCTTCCCGTTTTTTAACTCCCGATCCGTAACTTCCCGGTCATATGTAACACACTCGCGACTGCAAACGCGATAAACCAGGCCAGACTCAGTTCAGCGATACTGAAACCGAGGAATGTCCAGTCCACCTTTGCGCATTCGCCGGATCCGGTAAAGACCATCTTCAAGGTCTCTCCCAGTGGAAATACTTCCAGCATGAAATCGAGGCCGGGCCCACATTCGGGGACCTGATCGGCGGGCAGGTGTTGTAACCATACCTGGCGTCCGGCTATCGTAGCACCGGTAATCGCACTGACCAGTATTAAACCGCTATAGATATATTTCCAGATTTTCTGCGGGCCATGCAGGGTTCCGATCAGCGCAATCACAATAATCGCAATAAAGGCGACACGCTGGAAGATACACAGAGGGCAGGGGTCTAGTCCCTCGACGAACTGCAGGTAATAGCCATAAACCAGCAGGCTGGCAGAGACGAGAAATAGTACCAGATAAAACAGTCTGTTCGAGTTCATTTCAAATATTGTTCCATGTAATTAATGATGCGTTGCTCAAGCCAGTATTCGGGACGCCAGGGATATTGGCCTCCAATAAAGCCCACATGTCCTCCGCTGGCTGAAACTTCAAGCATAACATTTCTCGGCAGTTCATTCTCGTCCGGAATCGTTGCGGCAGTCATAAAAGGGTCATCCAGCGCATGTAATAATAATGTTGGTACGCTGATGCCCGCAAGGTACTGGCGTGAGCTGGATTGATTGTAATAATCCTCTGCACCCTGAAAACCATGCAGCGGGGCAGTAATAGTGTCATCAAATTTATAAAAGGTGTCGAGAGTACCCAATTTATTAATATCAAAATTTGTCGTCCTGCCGACAAATTTACTCCGGACTTTAGCATGTAAGGAGCGGAGCAGATGATATTGGTAAACTCTGGACCATCCTTGCGATAGTCTGGCTGCGCTCTCATGCAGAACATAGGGTACTGAGACAGCTACCGCCGCTGATATTTTTGTATTTGTCCCGACGGTACCCAGATATTTAAGCATCGCATTTCCGCCGAGAGAATATCCGATGATACCCAGCGGTACATCGGGGTAGCGATCTTTTATTGTTTTGATTAGAAATTCTATATCTCCGGTATCGCCGGAATGGTAACTTCGATCCAGGCGGTTTGGGATACCGCTGCAGCCACGGAAATGCATGAATACTCCGCGCCAGCCCCGCTTATTAACAGTGTCCATAATGGCAGATGCATACGGGGAATGAATGCTACCCTCCAGTCCGTGTATGACAATGACGATGGGACCAGACGGATTTGCGGTCCAGCATAAATCAACAAAGTCACCATCAGGTAATTCAACCCGCTTATATTGATAAGTTAGGATTGATTTACGCCGGAACAGGTATGGCCAGATTGTCTGCAAATGCGGGTTGCCCAACCACCGCGCTGGTTTGAATTGGCTGTTGATTACCCTGCTTGCAGGCATGCAGCGGGATCAGGAAATGTCAGTTTGATAGGGGAACGGGGTGAAATGCAGTGGCTGACCATTTTCTGTTACCACGGTGTTCGTTCCAGCTTGATCGATATCAATAACAGCCAATATGCGGACCATGTCCCTGGATTCACGCACACTGTTGATGATGATACCAGCGACTATAGATGATTCTGCGCCGGCGTGTAACTTTGCACCGATTTGCATCTCAGCATAGGACGATTCAAGATAACCATAACAGAGTCTGCGTTTCTGGCGCCCTCGAAAATGCAGACGCGCAATGATCTCCTGTCCGGGATAACAGCCCTTGTTATAACTTAATCCACCGATACGCTCCAGATTCAGTTCCTGGGGCATCAGTTCTCCATTGGTCTGGGGATAAATCCACGCTATGCCTGCCTCAATATCCGCTATCTTCCATGCCTGATGGTCAGACAACTGCAGGCCCGCACTGGCTAAGCGGGAATGATATGAGTCCAAGGTGTCCGACGGTATAAGCAGGATAGTCCTTCCGGTTTCAAAAGGGCTAACAGCAGCCTGTAGAACAGGTTCGCGTTGGCTGCCGGTATTGTTCAATCTGTCCGCTATGTCGTTCGCGTCATATCCGGATATCCCGGTGCAAAAATACTGCCGGCTGCGAGTCGTAAGCCCGACCTTGGCGCGTAGTACAAACACTTTCAGACGTGTACTGACTGTTGCTATCAGTACTTCGGGCAGCATCAGCAAGTAGCGATCATTGTCCCGGAGGATCAGGAAAGAGCAGATGACCCGGCCTTGCGCATTGCACCAGGCACTGAATCGGGATTGATGATTTTTAATGTCGCTGATATCGCAGGTAAACTGGCCTTGAAGAAATTCCGGCGCATCACTGCCCGTGATTTCGATGATACCGAGGTCAGACAGGTGAGTAAGATAATTGTTCACGGTCAGGCCGAATGCAGGTTGCCTAAACGTGCTATCAAAAACTGGTATGTGTTGTCTGCCAGTGCTGTTTGTCCGGTAATCCAGTTATAGATATCTGGATCGGTTTCATCCAGAAACTGTTCAAAGATCTGCTGTTGCTCAATGCTCAGCAAGTCAAATTCCGACTGCAGAAAGCGCTGCAACAGCTGATCCAGCTCCCTGGTGCCACGTCGGCAGCGCCATGCAAGGCGGGATTGTTTGCTCATTTCACCCTGTGCTTTATATTGAGCGAGTAACCATCAGTTTCTTGATCTCGGCGATGGCCTTGGCAGGATTCAGTCCCTTTGGACAGGTGACCGTGCAGTTCATAATGGTATGACAACGGAACAGGCGGAACGGATCTTCAAGATTGTCCAGGCGTTCCCCGGTGGTTTCGTCACGGCTGTCCACAATAAAGCGATAGGCCTGTAACAGGACCGCAGGTCCCAGAAAGCGGTCGCTGTTCCACCAGTAACTCGGGCAGGCGGTAGAGCAACAGGCGCACAGGATACATTCGTAGAGCCCGTCCAGTTTTTCCCGGTCTTGTTTCGACTGCAGTCTTTCCCTATCTGGTGGGGGGGCAGACTGGGTTTCAATCCAGGGTTTGATGGAGGCATATTGTGCGAAAA
>JBCKWF010000007.1:0-32327 GCA_038922895.1 Gammaproteobacteria bacterium | reverse complement strand
TAATCATGAGCGTAGGTTAGGGAAGCTCTGATTAAGTCGAGTTCTAGGCCAGACTAGGCGCGAGTACAAAAAGATCGACGCCGCATATGATTGATATGTAAGGAGATATTTTTGTATGAGCAACAACGTATGGCGACGAAATCGACTTAATCAGAGCTTCCTTAGCACAGATTTTTATCAAGATATTGCATTGAGTAAGAATCAGGGTGATAAGCTAATCGCATAAATAACGAATGTACTTCATGTGGGAGGGGGTCCAATGACAAGTATCATTGATAGTATTGGCAGGTTTCGATTAACTGTAATATCGGGTATTGTTGTAACAATCGCAGGCTTTTTTTCACCCAGTCTCGTAAATGCGCAGGGCGCATTGGAAGAGATTGTCGTAACTGCCCAGCGTCGTGAGCAGTCCTTGCAAGAAGTGCCAATCGCTATAGATGTTTTTACAAGCGAAACCCTGGGTTTACAAGGCTATAGAAATCTGGATGACCTGGCCAAATTTAGCCCATCTGTAATCATCAGGAGTGGTGTCCAGAGACAATTCACCGCCATACGGGGATTTGGATCGGGCGGAAACTCAAGGACATTGCTGTCGGCAACTCCGCTTTTTCTGGACGGCATTTATTTTGGCAGAACAGCCTACATTAAGACCGGATTCATGGATACGGAAAGGGTGGAGATACTGAAAGGGCCCCAGCCGCTCTTCTTCGGCCTGAACGCGACCGCGGGCGCCTTTAATATTATCAGCAAAAGACCCACACCCGAGTGGGAAGCGGATCTCTCCGGTGAATATGGTAATGATGGAAAAAATGAGTTGTCCGGGGCTATAGGCGGACCGATAACGGATACGCTGGGAATGCGCGTGGCCGCCATTATGGAGAGGAATGACGGCTATGTAAAATCCAATACTGACGCGAGCAAGAAAATGGGCCGTTACGATAATCTGGGTGGCCGCATAACGCTCGAGTGGAACCCCAGTGACAATCTGACGGTAATGGGTAAACTTGAGGCTTCAAGGCAAAGGAATGGTGGTGAGATACAGATGGGGTGTCTGACTGAAGGCCCTGCATCGGGATACAGCTCGAGAACCGGACCGCTTAATAATGCCGGAGCCACGGTCGATTCCGCCATAGGTTTAAATGGGTATGGTACGGCTGTACTGGCACCGCTCCCGTCGGGGATACGGTATCCTGGCTCGCCTATACAGCAAGCAAGACTTGCAACCGGGCAAGATTGTTTTAAGGATGAATACGGTTTCAACTCAGATACACCGTTTCCTTCCAAGCCCGCCAACGTTAGCAATGAGGAAACGTTGTCAATTACAGGCGGCTCGGTCGCTTATGAACAGGCAGCAGCAGGATTCTGGGGTAATATGGTCGGTACCGCTCCCGAGGGTGAATACCAGGCGTTCTATGGTTTTGATGCCGGTGGCATTGAGAGTGGAGACCACATTGATGCCCTTACCAGCTTACTCGATTTGACCTATACCTTTGCCAATGATTACAGACTCAATTCGCTGACCGGAATGATGGATTTCGACCGCTATGACAAACGGCACAACAGCAATAGTCCGTTCTTCCAGAATTTCCAAGTCCAGGTAGAACAAGCTGCTCTTTGGAGCCAACAGTTCCGGCTGGAATCACCGACTTATAATCTCGATCTAGCAGGCGGGGCAACAGCGGATTTTATGCTTGGCGCCATTGCACAGTCGATGGATATGGACATAGTAGGCTATTTCCCGAAAGACAGCGTCAGACGTGGCCTGCGTACCAATGTTGTGTGGGAAGACTCCGATTGGTTGTCAGGCTTCTGGAACCTGAATCTCAACTTTATTGAAGATCAGCTCTCATTCCAGGTTGGCGGACGTTATACGAAGGACGAGAGACAATCATTTATCATGGGTGCAGCGAACCAGTGGATTTTTGAAGGAAGGCCCTGTCTGGCAAGCGGTACCGACGCTAATCCGGCGACCTGTACAGAGGATCCGAATTTCAAGCGGGTCCACCCTGAGCTGACCACCTATACTATTCGTGACGCAATAACAGGGAGAACCAGTACTAACTCCGCTGCTGGCGTTTCTCGGGATGTGCGGGTGGATAGTCCGATTATCACGGTTGCCAATGTGGATATGACTAACCTCTGGACCACGAACAACTACAACGTGGGAGCCCTTCTAATCCCTCTCAATTACAGATCTCCGGTCGGCCAGGCAGTTGGTTACACGGCACCTACATATAACCGTGAGAACGGGCCATACGGCAAATGTGACCTGTGCGTAGCAGACCTTTACTCAAACGATAAGGATTATGACACCCAGGTGGTTTTAAGCCTTACACCTAACCGGTTTGACAGGGATCACACCTTCTATGTCAAATACGCAGAGGCCTTCAAAGGGTCAACTACGGATCTGGCGCCAGGTCCCATTCCGACTGTCGACGACGTCACCTTTTCGCCCGAGTATTCTGAGGCCTGGGAGCTGGGCGTCAAAGGCAGTTTAATGGACTCCCGTGTTCGCTATGATGCTACCCTCTTCAGGAATTCGTTCAAGGACCTGCAGACCGGAGCCGCTGCCCCTCCGAATAACGAGTTACAGCAGGGTTCTTTCGCTCTCAATGCGGGCGGGCAAAGGGTCAAGGGGTTTGAGTTCGCTTTCCAGACAGCCGTTACTGATAATCTCAAGTTTAATTTTGGCAGCGCCTTGATGGATGGCAAAATGACGGACCTGGATGGCGGGGGTTGTACAAATGGCGAGCTAATTGCTGCCTCCCTCGATGCATTGACCCCCACAGCACAGGGTGGATCCAGGGAAAACAGGACTGCGGCTGAGATAACTGCAGCCAATAGTACTTTTACTTTATTCTCTCCTGTCAGAACGGCAATGCTGCCGGCACGTTCGGAACTCCCTGAGGAATTTTTTATAAACGGAGGTTGCCGGCTTGTTGACACACCGGCTTATTCTGCAGGCACGATTAACCGTACCGGAGAAATTTCGTCACGCACCCCCAAGTATGGTTTTGTAGCCGGTCTGGACTACGAACGTCCGATGTTTGACGATTACCTCTGGTTTTTCAATATTCAGGGCTTTCTCTCGGACGGATATCTTACCGATGATCTGGCGTTCAGCCGGGAGGTAAAATACAACGCACATGGTGATATGAGTCTGGCAGCCGGTATAGGTCCCCAGTCCCGCACGTGGCGGTTGCTTGCTTATGGGCGTAATCTTCTGGAGGCGACGCAAGCCTATAATCCCGAATATGATCTGTTATATGCCGGGGTAATTTCAACTCAACACTCCGATGCTTCTACCTTCATGCAATACGGCATCAGATTCGAATACAACTTCAGATAGTAGGCTTTTACGTAGCGATCCCCACAGGTAACAATTACCTGTGGGGACTTTATTTTTTTAATTTCTTACGAAAACAAGCAATCTTGCCGATTCGAATCCTTGTGTTTCAACCTGGACTTGCCGTTTATCCGAGATTTCCCATTAGCCCCAAATCCTAATGGAAGCCATTAGCACACCTTGTTGATTTTTATTATGTTTAGGGTGGTTTTCGGCTAAAGTAGGCCATCGCGATTTCAGTGCAGAGGAAACCATGGATTTCGACCTCCGTTTTACCGACAAAGAAATCACCGCTTGGGGCGGCATGGGGTTGATGAAACGGATGCTCGATCACATCGGGTTTGAGGCTGCCCTATCCGCCGCCGGACTACCCCGGCCCGGCAGCAACCGGGGCTACCGCCCGGAGCAGCTCATCACCCAGTTCATGCTCTCGGTGTGGTGCGGCGCCAACCGCTTCGAGCACGGCGAAGTCACCCGGCACGACCCGGTGCCAAAACGCCTGTTCGGCTTCAAGCGCATGGCCAACTTTAAAGCCGTGATGCGGCTGTTCAAAAAATTCACCCAGGGCACCAATGAGACCGTGATGGATCCCCTGTACCGGTGGATGTTCGGGCAATTGGTGATCGACGGCATCACGCTCGATCTGGATCCCACCGTGATGACCCGCTACGGCGCGCAAGAAGGCGCGGTGCGCGGCTACAACCCAGCCAAACGAGGCCGCGCCAGCCATCATCCCCTGCTCGCATTCGTCGCCGACGCGCGGATGATCGCCAACTGCTGGCTGCGCCCCGGCAACAGCAGCTCGGCCAATAACGCGCAAGCATTCCTGGCCAACACGCTGCATCGGCTGGGCGGCAAACGGGTCAGCCTGTTGCGCGCCGACAGCGCCTTCCTCGATGATCTCGACCAGCAGCAGATCCATCACATCATCGCCTTGCGCATGAACCAGCCCGTGCAGCGGGCGCTGGTGGATGTCGGGGGCTGGTGGGGGCTGCACGATGATGAGGGCAAACCCGTTCCGGGCATCGAGCTGACCCGCTTCGCCTATCAGGCCAGCACCTGGTCGAAGCCGCGCTGGGTGATCGGGATACGGCAGCACGTCGAGCAGCGCGCCGCCCCGAAGGGCAAGACGCTGAACCTGTTCGCCGATGACCCGGTGATCGGCAAGTACCGATATTCCGCGCTGGTGACCGATCTGGATTTGCCGGCAGTCGTGATCTGGCGTACCTACCGTGGGCGCGCCGATTGCGAGAACCGGATCTAAGGAACTCAAATATGATTTTGCCGCGGACAGTTTCAACATGAGGGACTTTTGGGCGACCGAGGCGACGCTGAATACGGTGATGCTGGCTTACAACCTGATGAGTTTGTTGCGGCAGGTCTTGCTCAAGACCTGCGCGGTAAAACATTCTTCCAACACTGTGCAGCACACGCTGCAAACACTGCGTTACAAACTGTTTGCGAAGGCGGGTTACATTACCACCGAAAGCCGCAAACCCATCTTGAATCTCGCCTTGGCGATGCAGCAGCGGGCGTGGATGCAAGGGTTGTGGGATGCTTCAAAATCCTTCGATTTGCCAGCCAAATTTACGCCCACTTATTCACCTTAAAAACTTTCTAATGGAAAATCTCGGTTTATAACAGCTATCAATATCTTCCTTCGACGTTGATCTGGATATTCCTCATACGGGGCTATTTTGTCCCAAGCTTATCGACCAACCAATCTCGAGCCTGATCATAAGCGAGCGGGATCTGGTAGAAACCATGACCTCCGCCCGGGAAAATCATCACCCTGGTATCAGGATGTTTGGATTTTGCACACAACTCTCTCATCCCCTGAGCATCTGTTGAACCCTCACTGTCCATGCAAAGAATCGGCAAATCCGTTCTGCTGGCGATACTGGTTACGGCTTCCTCCCTGGGGGCATAAGAGGAGACGAGCACCATCGTTTTGATTCTCGGATCGGTAGCAGCGGCCCCGGAGCTATGTTTAGCACCCAGAACGGTTCCGAACGTACCCATCCGGTTTTCATCGACCCCCTTCTGCTTGGCGAGGAAGTTAATGGCCGCCCTGGCATCAAGGTAAGCATTGTTCTGTACTTCTTCAGGGAGGAAAAAGTAGACACCCTTGCCCTTGCTTTTTCCCCTGCCTCTCCAGTCAATATTCAAAACTGCGATATTATTGCGGGCCAGATCCAGTTCGAGATCGTACAGCAGGTTCCGGTCGCTCAGCCCGGAGTGCATGAGCACTACCGCCCCGATAGGCTTGTCCTCCGTTGCATCGTCCGGAATACGCAGATTGCCATAAATTGTAAAACCATCTTCAGTCTCGAACGAAACTTCCTTCATGTAGCCCAGTCCCTTGGTCTGGTCAGCCAGCCAGTCGACTACTATCTCATCCAGTGGTTTGAGGTCCGGGTTAACATTTCGAAAGCGAAGGAACATGCTGGTTCCGCTGCCCATGTCATCAAACACGAGAAGATCGCTGGCACTGTTCTGGCTGGCAAGGTAGACATCTACAGAGTCACGAAGGGAGACTCGTTCTTCCTTGGAGAGTAAAGCCAGGACAGGCAGTTCCGGCCTTTGCGCCAGAAGCTCCTTCGCTTGATCATTCAGCTCCCCGGACAGAAAGACGTAGCCCCTGACCCCAGGTACACCTTCCGAACCCGTTACGATGGGCGTTGCAGCGAAGGTGTCGCCCACGAGGGCAAGCCGCATCGGATCCACTTCCTTGATCTTTCTAAATTCTTCAATGGCCTTGATGACGTCGAGGCGGACCATTTCTTTCTGTGTCGGTGTAAAGGCCGCAAAGGGAAGGTCCCCAATACTCTGTCCGACGCCCCGATAGTCCAGACGCAGGGCGGCGATGTTCTGCTTTTCCAGCCCCATAGCCAGTCCCGGTATGGCATACTGGCCGTAGACTTGACGCTCCCGTTTCGGGGAGGGCAGCAATATAACCCCCGCCACCGGGTGTTCTATAGTGGCTGAGTCTGGCAGGTGCAAAGTGGCATGCAGTTGCCACCCATCTTCCGACGGGAAGACCAACTCTTTCTCTACGGCAAAAGTCAGTGAGACTGCACTAAGTGACAACAGCAAACATATCGAGACGAACGAAACAACATCGTTCACAAACAGATTTTTCATTTTTAGTTTCCCCCTTGCGTACTACGCTATGCTTCTTGCCCTGTCGCGTCAAGGACAAGCCTCTTCCAATATGAACGGATACCGTTCCATCATTTTTCCCTGATCACTTTATGCTAACCTTTATTCAAATCAGAATTTTTCTTGATTTGTCCTCGAATACTTCACGACAGGGCCCATTCATCACTACTATAAACTCGTCAGACCCTCAGCTCAGTCTGGTTGTTATAGAAACGACTCTCTCGCTCAACTTGCAGCAACCTGTATCTAGAAAACTGATTGCAACTACCGGGGGGGGGGGGGGGGGGGGAATACCACCCCGAGGAAGTAAATTACATCCTATCTGGCCAGCTTTTCATTCAACCAGCGGACGATCATTCCGGTCAGTTCCGGTCTGGTTTTCAACATGCTCGAACCTCGGCCAGCATCATCGTACATCAGTAACTCTGACTCCTTGTTGTTCGACAATCGATACGCTTCACGGGTACCTTCTTCCAGACTCCCGCCGTCGGCGTTCGCATCATTGATACTCGCAATCATGAGCATCGGTATCTCCATTTCGGACACAGCCTTATTTGTCTCCGCAGTACCACCGTAAAAGGAAAGACCGACCAGGGTCTTGATCCGGGGATCACCATGGGCTGCCAATACGGTGGGTGCGGCCCGCGAGGTTGCCGTAATATATGCGAGCCGGTTTGGGTCGACCCATGACTGCGATGCCAGATAATCAGCTCCCGCCCGAATGTCCTTTTGCATGGTATCGTGGTCGTCACTGGCAGATCTCGCATCGGCAACGCTCTTCATATAACCACGTTGGTCGAAAATTAACGCCGCCAGTCCGGTTTTTGTCACCTCCCGTGCCAGGTGATACCACGTCGTAGCATCATGGTTGGCACCGTGGATAAACACAACACCGGCGACCTTATCATTCTGCCCTACGCCATCAGGCTTGTAGAGAGTGCCATGCAGGGTCGCCCCGTCTTCCGTTTTAAAGGAAACCTCGGTCTGCGTGCCCAGCGCTACAAGGTTGCTTCTGAGCCATTCGGCAACCCGCTCTACAGGCTGCCCCGGACGATTGAATATTGAGGCACCCCTATCCGCGACAAACATCAGTCGGCTACCCCTGTCGTGTGACAGGAAAAAGGGCTCCGAAGACAGTTCCTGCGTTTCGCGGGGGTCATCGTCACTGGCAATCGCCAGGACCGGCAGGTCTTTTCGGTATTTAATGCCTGCACGTCCCTCCTCGGTCAATCTGCCGGTACTCAATACCAGCGCTTTCACCTGCGTCAGGTTATGGGCCGCTTCGCGCGCCGCATGATCTGCCGTAATATTGGCTGCGAATATGGCAATCCGCTTACTGTCCACCTCTTTTTGCGAGGAGAGAAACTTGATGGCGGCGCGGATATCCAGTTGCATGGCGTCCCGTTCTTCCTGCGTAAACATTTGAAAATCCTTGCTCCCAAAGCTGGCATTGGTGCCACGCATATCTATAGCTAATGCAGCTATCCCCTCCCTGGCAACACCCCTGGAGATGTTACCGCTGAGATATCGGGGGTTCCAATCAGGCTCGGCCAACACCACCAATCCCGGGGCAGGATCCTGGCTGGCACCCTCTGGCAGATAATAGGTCCCATGGATGGTCCATCCATCCTCCGTCTCGAAGCTAACATCCCGGATCATCGACGTTGTGGTCTGCTGGCTCTGGGCGAATGCCGGTGTTACCAACAAAGCCAAAAACAAAATGGTCCCATACTGTATCAACTGCATCACTGGATACCGTTTCATTATTTCCCCCTGATCACTGTTTCTTTGCCTTATATTCAGCAAAAATTATTAGTCTTGCTTGCCTTTCCGACAGGTAAAGGGAACCATTCATTATAAAGTGAATCGATCCTCGCTTTCCTTAACAAGTAAGATTATCGGAAATTATACTCAAGACGAAGTCCGTATGAGAAAAAGGCAGAATCCGGGACTTCCTGCCTTATAAGACCGGATTGTATGAAGTTAGCTTCTTCATTGTATTCCATGACCGCCCCCAGAATATTGCGTGCATAAGCAACGATTTTCCACGTGTCATCTGGGGCACCTAAACCTACCGACAAATTAAGGTCGCCATGTTTATTAAACGTCTGTACCCTGGTGTAAATGTCAGCGCCGTTACCGGTAAGGTAGCCATCTGAAATATAGCCTTGGGCATTAATAAAGGCCAAAAACCTGTCATCCATAACCGGCAGCTCGTAATTTGCACCTATAACAAACTTATAATCCGGGGTTTTGGGTGCAACACTACCGCTGCGGTTGAAGGTCTCCGGAGTGGCAATCCTTCCATCTGGTAACACCTCACTTTCAAGCCGACAGCCACCGTTTAGCAAATAAGATTCAGACACAGGAAGGCTAAGTGCATGCGCCCTTCTGGCCGGACCTAAACGGTTCAATATAGAATCGGCAAATGCCAATTCCGTCGCACTCCTGCCCGCAGGGTTGTTTATAGCATCCACAGCCGCGGCAGCAAATTCATCATCCGAGCAGCCGCCGCCATCAAAATCCACCATTTTACCGTCCATGAGCACCCCGGCGAAGTTAAGCATCAGGTTCTGGGTTGCTGCTACCTGACCGGCAAACTCTACCCCCTTAACTAATTGCCCGCCCGCATTAAGACCAATTCTCTGCTGGTCTTCAGGACCACTGAAAAATTGTCCTATCCCTTCCGTCTGCAAATCCTTGAATTTGTTTCTGAACGCGGTTATGTCATAGCGAAACCGGCTATCGAACAGGATGCCTTTCGCCCCGAGCTCATACGCCGTGGCATATTCGGGCAAATAGATAATGTCTGCAGCAATAGGATCGATAGACGACAAACCTGTGTCCGTGACAGGCCCCTTGAACGCTGATACGTACTTGCTATAGAAGGTATGGTCGCGGCCTAGTGTATCCGGGGTGTAACTCAGGACTATCTGCGTATCATAATGGTTCGCGTCTTGTTCGATATAGGGTTGAGAACAATTATCACAGTCCCCGAATGTGGAAAAAATATTGTAGTCCGGTGCCGTTAAGCCGACAGCGTTAACATCCGCTGTCAACCAACTCAATGGAAATGGCCTGGGACCCAGAAAATTACGTGGTGTCCACAGATTATTCATACTAACCGTTGATGGATCAGCGAAAATCCGCGGACTGTCCACCCTGACGCCGGTACCGGTGATGCCATTCTGATCTGTGGTCGTATATGTAGTCAAATTCGGGTTGACCTGCTTAAGCTGGGGATCCCGGGTACAGGTCGCCACATTCGCATCTGTACCCAATGCATTACACGGAAATACGTCAAATATCCACTGCGCACCGAATCCTATCGAACCGGTTTTTTTCGCAACATCAGTGTAGCGGCCTCCGATAGAGGCGATAACTTGCTTGTCAAGAAAGTTGAAATCCAGGTTCCAGAAACCGGCAAGCCAGGTGCCGTTCTCCGAGATATCCTGATAGCGCTGTCCCTGACGCAGATCAGCCCTCAGGCTGTTTGTCGATGCATTCAGGTCAGTTTTTTGCACAAAGGCGCCAGCCATCGCATTGACTGTAAGACCACCAGGCATGTCCAGATTCAGATCAAATCCTTCGTCCGCTGTTTCGAAGCGCACTTGCTGGCTCCACTGATTAAAATATTCTGTCCGGCTGAAGTGGTTTGCAAAAAAGAAACAATCGCAGTTTTCCCGGATATTAATACGATCAAAAAACACCATTCCGGTCTGGGAATTGACCGTGATTCCGTTATCAAACTCATAGTTCCAATCTATCAAGGCGTTCCAGGTAAATGCCTCATCTTTACCATCGGCTCCACCCATATCCAGACCATCAACACCAGGGATACCCGGATTTTCTACAGAATTGAACGCTTCCGATACAGCCCGTATATCGATATAACCTGGCCTCTGGTTGGCACCAGCTGTAAAGCCGGGGAAAATTGTCTGGATCGGTTCCAGGTACGGCCCATCCCGGCTTATTCCGTACTCACCTTTGAAGCAATCTTTACCATCTTTGACCTCGAGCAAGACGGCATCCGTCTCGAATGAGACACCTTTCGGCGGCGGCGCATACACCGATCTCTCATTACCGGTCCCGGCGGCAAATGACGGTCCTACCAGCGGGGAATTACCGGAAAAGCCCGCCAGATTACCCTTGGTCAGGCAACCCATCCATAATTCACCGGCGTTATTCTGATCAGATGCTTCAAACTTGCCGGTAAGTTTAAATTTCTCGGACGGGGTCCATGCCAGCAGTACACGTCCAGCCATGTTGTTAAACCCCAGATATTTTTCCTTGGTAAGACGGTTTCTTACCGGACCGTTACTGTGTTCAACCAGACCGGCCACCCGGATACCCAGTGTATCGGTCAGTGGCCCTCCAAGCGCACCCTCAACCTCGTACTTTCCATCGTTGCCAACCTCAGAAGACAAATCTGCCTCCCATTCGGCAGTAGGCCTCTGGCTTTGAATATTGAACGCCCCCGCTGTCGCATCCATACCAAAGTAGAGAGGTTGTGGCCCCTTAAGAACCTCTACAGAGTCAACATCCATAAAGGCTGTCTTGATCATCGATAGCCGGCCGAAGTGGATACCGTCCAGAAAGATGGGGGTTGCCGTCTGCAGTGTCAGGGAGTTACCCTCAGTACCGAAACCGCGAATGGTCGTAGTCTGCTGGGAAGAACCATCGCGAACTGTCACTGATGGCGAGAACTTTGATAGGTCCTCAAAGTTCCGGTATCCCTGCAACTTCAAGGATTCACCGGTAAAAACCTCCATGGAAATCGGCACTTCCTGCAGAGATTGCTCACGGCGCTGCGCCGTAACAATAATCTCCTCCAATGCCAGTGCTTGTGCCAGAACATTTGTAGTTGTAAGGCCGGCAACGACTGTAATCACCGCGCCTGAAACCATGGATACCAATCTTCTTGAAAGAATAACCATTATACCCCCCGGTAAATTGAGAACTTAAAGATATGTTTTAAATTTTTCTGCTGTAACTATCCACAAATATTTGATTTATCTCTTTTACCCGCAAAGTAACCTGAGCTGAGTGTAAGTACCAAATGTTTGAAGCAGAAACTACAATGTAACCCTAAAACAAGTCAAGCACATAACAAACTCTACAAATCTTGCCAGGGCCCGGTCTGCCATACCGGGCCCTGGAAATATATCTAGTCAAAGAAGTTATATTGAAACGTCAGCGCGATCGACTTGACCTGGTTGGAGCGCAGGCCCTCACCGGCCAGCTCGGTGATGTTGGAGGTAAACTCCGGACGGAAGGTCGATCTGGGTTCAAGCAGGTTGCGCAGGGAGAGACCCACGTGCCACTTGTCGTCCATGTCGCCGATGCCGACATGCAGGTTCAGGTCGGCGGCGGCCTTCTGGATCGTGGCCTTGTTGAATTCGCGGAAGTCCGTGTAATACGAGCTTGACGCGATCATGCGGGCACCCATGTCCACCTTGTAATCATGGAACGGCAGCCAGTAGTCAACATTGAAACTGCCACTGAACTCTGGTGCAAACGCCGCTGTTTGCCCGGCGCGGTCAATAACCGCGACTAATATATTGTTAAAGTCGCTCACGTCCTGAGGAAAGCCTGGTTTAAAAATGATATTGCAACCTGACTCCTCGAAAGTGCGGACTTCATGCTCGGTACAGTTTGCATCGGGAAAGAAGGTGAACTTGCTGTCCAGGTAGGATAAGTTGGTCCCTACCACCAGCTGGTCCGTGACCGCAAACTGGCCGTCAAGCTCCACTCCCTGGGCACGTTGGGCACCGATATTGATGACCTCGGTACTCTGGGTATCGGTACCGACGTCCGTGACTGTCGTGGCTATCAGGTCCTCGAAGTCCACCCGGAACACGGTGGCGTTGTAGCGGGCACGTCCGTCCAGCAAGGTCCCGCTGGCGCCGAACTCAAAGGTCTCGCTGTATTCCGGGTCTATCACCAGTTCATCATAACCGCCGGGATCAGTCGTAAGCGGCTGTGAACCGCCAAAGCCCAGATCATACGCGCCCGCCTTGAACGCGGTTGCGTACTTGAAGTAAGTGGACAGATCCTCGGAAGGCCGGTAGCGGAGCACAACCTGTGGGTCCCAATGGTCCCAGCTGAGCTCGATATCCGACCATTGCTCCGCCGCACGCTGTTCGGTACTCCATGGGGTCATGCCGACGGCCGCCGTGTAGTTGCCGCGCCAGGTCACGGGGATAAACCTCTGTGCGCTGACCGGCACGAACCAGAGATTATTTAAATTGACGTTCCGGCCAGCCAGGCTGGGGACCAGGTACAGCGCATCTTCCGCATCGATACGTTGGGCCAGCGGCTCCAGGCCCTTGATGCAGTTGGCCGGGGTCACATCCTGGACCGGTCTGCCACCCCAGTCCGTGGTATCACCCCTCCAGGCATCCGGATGTGCCCGGTTGGCTACCGGTCCGGTCAATCTGCCGGTACATGGGGTAACATCATAGATCCAGGAGGAATTATAGCTGACCAGTCTCGGGTCCTTCTCCGCCTTCGAATAGCGGACACCTGCGTCCACTGACATCTTCTCATCCCAGAAGTTGTAGGTCAGGTTGCCAAAGTAACTGGTCCATGTGGCCTGCTGGTAATTGTCGTTCAGGCGATTGTTGAACCGAATCTCGGCACGCGCATCGATGGTCGTAAAGTGCAGGTCCTCCTTCTGGATGAAGGCACCGACCATCCATTCGATCATGCCGGGGTCATAGGACGAGATACGGACCTCGGAACTCATCTGGTTATAGTCCTCAAGGCGGTTACGGATGTTTTCTGCAAACGGTGTATTCCGCCCCACAGACGCATCCTGGTAATAACTCTCCATATAGTTATTGGTCCACTGGATCTGGACGTTGCTATCGAAGCGGTAGTTCAGGTCGACCTGGTAGTTCTTCGGCTCCATGAACTGGTCATCCATATAACCATTATTGGTTATACCGGTACCGTTCCCCCTGTAACCGTTCAGGTTGCCGGTGCCAAACACAACTGGTGTGACATTCCAGTCGCCCCCGGCGACATTATTGAGGAAATAGGCCGAGGCAAGCCGGATATCCGGGAAACCCGTAGTGGTATCCCGTGTGCGTACAAACACCGTCGGCGCTTCAACGATATAGGTCTGTCCGGTATACGCGTAACTCTCGCCGCAGACGTCCAGTTCGTGGGTAGGGGTATTCCAGCCGGTACCACCTTCAGCATAATCCAGCCACATGGCGGTCGGGTCGGTCTCTATGTCTGCAAAAGAAGGTGTAGTCGGAGTACGTGCAAAACGGTTGGGATAATCGGCCTGATCCCGTCGACAGACCCTGCTGGCAGCAGCCCACTGCTGCTGCGCAAGTTCCATCTTGGTAAACACGGTCAGGTTATCTGTCGGTCGCCACTCTAATGACATGCGCCCTCCCAGGAAGTTACGGTAACCCATCGGGTACCCGGTCACGGCATCCCGCAGGTAACCGTCTCGCGAGCTGTAGATACCGGCCAAACGAAAGGCCAGCGTATCGGTGAGTGGCCCGCCGATGGCGGCCTCCAGTTCCTTGTCACCAAACCGCTTCCAAGCGGACATATCACCGGTCTGGCCCATTTCGGTATTGACATAGCCATCCCACTCCTGCGTGGGCCGGGCGCTGATGATGCTCAATGCACCGCCGGTCGCATTCATGCCGAAGTGGATCGGCTGCGGCCCTTTCAGGACCTCGACCCGTTGTATATCCATGAAGCCGAGCGCACCCATGGAGCCCTGGCCCAGGTTGACATTGTCGAGGAACAGCGGCGTGGCCGAGTCGTTGGCCCAGTTACGGCCGACCGTGCCGAATCCCCGGATAAACACGTCAGACCCCTGGTCGCCACCTTCATTCACGAACACGGCCGGCATAAACGCCGACAATTCTTCGAGGTTGTCAAAGCCCTCTTTCCGGAGCAGTGATGCTGCATACACGTCGATAGCAATCGGGACATCCTGCAAGGACTGCTCGCGGCGTTGGGCGGTGACGATAATTTCTTCCAGCACTTGCGCCTGCAAGGTGGGTGGTGCGACCAGGAACAAGGTTGAGATGACTGCGGCTGATGCGGTTTTTATAGCTTGCTTAAGCTTTTCAGTGTTAACTAACATTTCACTCCTCCTCAGAAATTGAAATATATTTAGTCTGGCAATCACTTACACAATATTTTTGTGTAGCACCTCATTATGAAAAGTTGTATTGAATTATTCATAAATATTATAAAACTGGTTACTATGACTCTAGTATGCCAGACATTGTGAGTCAAGGTTTTTTACTGATATGGCAGCGAGGAATATATCAAGAACAACGCCATCGGGATCGGTGTTGGCGTTTGAAAGTTAAATGGATTGTAGGCTGCGAATAAAACTGCATGACCACATTCGCTGTTTGCACACGGGGAGAGTTAAGGAGTGCTGAGATTTCCCCGGAACCGGGCAGAATGACAATATGCTGTAAATCCGGATAAACCCTGTTGTAGGTTACGCGACATATATCCCTCGATAAAACCGGATTATTCGCTGGGTAATGCCCCACCATAGATGGGAACCTCAGTATCTGCGTTATCCTGCTGCAGCGCGGGATCTTCCACCAGTGATGTTGCAAGACCTTCAAGGCCCAGATACAGGAATAACCTGCGCAGATGATATTTGAAATCCTGTGTAGCTGTCCTGCTATAGTAGGCTGTCTCCACTCCGACAAGTTGTTGCCTGGTTTGCTGGAATATGCCATAGACGACCATCTTGTCCTGATAAGTATCCATCAGATCAAACATGTACGCAGTAATACCATCTCCATTCAGATCATCCTGAAATGATTCCAGACTCTCCATTGCTGAAATATAGTCGATAAGTTCAAGGGCTATCTCCAGACCAGTGCCACCCGTAACCGAGCGACCCGCCTGAGGGTTATCCCTGAGTGTAGATGGCAATTGCAGAGAGATACCGTCATCTTCCTTCAAGTGATTCAACATCGCATCAACTTCTTCCTGAAGTACAATGATGCTGATTCGTAAATTCCGTAACTCAGGATCAGGCCAGGCTGTCACCTGTCGTCTCTCAAGCACAATATCTGCTACGACCTTTTTGACGCCTTCCAGTGTCAGCTCAACCTGGGCATTTTTACTGTCTATCATGAAGTCGTTCCAGGGCCCCTCACCGTGGGCAAAACCGGTTACAGGCTGAAACGCAAGGTAGAGTGCCGCAAATATTGCTGCCAGGAATGAATCGGGATTTCGCATAGCGATGGTTTGATTCAGGACAAGGCGATAACTGACTTACTGCATGGGAGAACGTACTGGACTAACCGGCAGCTACACATACCGGTTAGTCCCATCACGTCAGGCCTGTATCAGGCTCAGTTGTTTGCAGCAACCGGTGTTTCGAGCTGTACCGGCGCAGCCTGGTCCGTCCAGACCAGCTCACCGTTGATAAACGTCATGGTGACCTTGTTTTTGACAATTTCCTCATCCGGGCCTGACAGGTAGTCCTTGTCAAGTACGATGAAATCGGCATACTTGCCTTCTTTGAGACTACCGGTCAGTTTGTCTGAAAACATTGAAAACGCAGACCAGATAGTCACCAGTTTCAATGCCACGACCCGATCCACAGCCTCATTAATATTGATGATTTGTCCGGTCTTGTCATTCTTGCGGGTTACGATGGCCTGCAGTCCTTCAAATCCACCGAATTCAACAGCGACATTAACGCCTGCATCCAGTGCGGATTTGATCGGTGCGATCTGGGTCAAATCTCCATCCAGATAACGCTCAACGAAACCAGGTTCGTCATTAAATGCGCGGTGCGGGTCAACCACCAGGGTGAAGTTATATTTCTTGGCAATCTCATGCAACTGCGGGTCATGTCCGAGCAGGGTACCATGCGCAAACGTATGTCGCATTTCACGTACCCGTTCCAGTGTCAGATCACGATTCACATCCATTGCTTTCTGCACATATTCGGATGCCAGCTTGATCTGGCCAGGCCCGATACCGTGCATACCGACAAAGCGCCAGCCCGCCTGCAGGGCACCAATCAGTAATGCCGCTGTTGAGGCAGAAGTCACATCAGAACAGTTTTCCATCCTGGGATCGGACAGCGGTTTAAAACCCCGCATACAGGGGCCATTGACGGTATCGCCATCACCTTCTGAGCCGACACCACCGAGCCAGAGCCAGGGATTACCGTCTTCCATCTTGGTCCAGGTATAACCACGGTCAGAATAGAAGGCCCTGACATGATCATCACCATAAATAGGTTGGCGGGCCTGTTCATAATGCCAGCCAAACCTGACCGGCAACTTGCCATCTTCCCGCAGTAACAGATACATCGCGGAGACCTCGCTTGACTTGTCCAGGCGGGACTCAAACTGGGTGATGCCCTGTGGCCACAGGTTGCGTTTCACATGCTCCTTGAACGCCTGACCCAGTTCGTAAGGTGAAGGAGCACTACCCATTGCTACAGTCTGGAAATGGCTCCACGGCGGTGAGGTAGTCATGACCACACGTTCACCGACATTCTCTACACCAGGATTAGTTGCCTCAAGCCCTGAACGCAGGGTCGGCCACACTTCCAGAATATGCGTGACTGCGGATTCGTTCAGCAGGCGGGCGCGGTGCCCTGCCATAGCAATTCCTGAAAGTGTTATCGTGATTACAACCAGCAAAATCTTTGTGCCTGTTTTTCTAATGTTCATCTTCATACTCCTTCAAGCTGCGTTGGATCTGAGGTGTCTATACTTAATGACATGCTCACTGCTTAAAATTCAAACGTGAATAGTTCCATGATGACCGGGTCACCGTTTTCAGCCTGCGTAACGTGGTACCAGACACCGGGATCCTTGTCGCTGATATGTATGCCACCACCACTCATCAGTACCGCCGGATTTTCGGGGATAACCTCACTCAGCTCATCTGTACCGATAGGGGCATCACCTTCTTTCGGGGCGCTCATCATAAATGACACAGAACCCAGATCAGGGAATTCCTCACCATTCGGGAAAAGTTCGATGCCGATCCAGGCTACAGGATCTACCTTTTCACGCGACTGTAACGCACCTACTGCCTTTGCAACCTTTGCCATCGTCTCTTCCGCATTCGCCCCTACTATCAGGTTGATATAATATCCAACCAGAGCACCCGGCAAATCAAACATCTCGCGTGCGATTTCTTCCATCGAGCCCTGCGGATGGTGATGATTGTTCACGAAGCCAGGCAAAACCGTCTTACCCTTCAGATCCATGACCTTGGTATTCGGACCTTTCAATGCCAGTATTTCATTGTTGGAACCCAGCTTCAGAACCTTGCCGTCCCTGACTGCCATTGCCTGGGCTATGGTTCCGGGATTACTGTTATATGCTTCATCATCGATTGTGATGATCTTGGCGTTATGTACGATTAATTGCGGATAATTAACGATTAAGTCAGGAAGATTACCCTGTGCCATTGCATTTTGTGAAACCAGGACAACAATGGACAGTAATGCTGCAAGTACCGGCGCAATAATTGATTTACGGATCATACAACCCCCTTTACACTTCGTTTTGTTTCATACAATGAATGTCGAGATACTATCAAACCATACTCCAACTGACAAAGACCCACCCCAGATTTGGCGGGTCTTTGCAGGATTTTCAATATATTTCCTTAATTGAAGTTGTAACGGAGCTTCACACCGTAGGCGGCAAAATCAGTTGTATCCAGTCCCAGGGTTGTAACCGGAGTCGGGGCGATGTCATTTTCAGGAAAATAGGTCTCACGCGGGTGCAACAGGTTCTTGGCATAAACAGAGATGGTCCATATCTTGTCTGCATCGCTAAATCCAATCTGGGTACTTATGTCACTATGTTGATCCATCATCACATCCTTGCTGAAGCCGGTATTGTCGGTGATATACCCATCAGAGAAATATCCCTGGCCATTGAATGCCAGCAAATAGTCGCTGAAGACTGGCATCTCATAGTCTGCATTTAACACAAACTTCCATTCCGGCGCATTCGCTCCACGCTCACCACTACGGTCGATAACAGGCGGACTAATGCTGACATTACAACCGGATTCTACCGGGTTATCAGCCTCGACCTCGGTACAGGTTGACAGGAAATCCACCATCGTATTGTCAAGTAAGGCGCCCGCAAAGTTCATAGTTAATCGATCGGTCACAGCAAAATCAGTAGCGAATTCAATTCCTTTCACCCGCTGCTCACCAGCATTCCCGAAGACAATAAAGGAATTGTTTGAAAGTGCCTGGGTCGTACCGATTTGCAGATCCTTGATCTTGGTATCAAACACGGAGATATCATAACGCATGCGACCATCCACAAGGTTTCCCTTCGCACCTAGCTCCCAGTGGGATGCATACTCGGGATCAAACTCGAACCCGGCCCGTGTCGTCGGGAAAGTGGCGATACTACCATCGGCACCACCTGCCTTGAACGACTCCACATACTTGATATAAGTGGTGTGATTGTCCGTCGGACGGTAGCTCAGCACAACCTGTGGATCCAGCTCGGTACCATTAAAATCACCCTTTGGCTGGTCAATATCATCCCACATAGGGGCAAATGCAGTCCCTGTCGCCCGGTTAACAGGTAATACACCTATAGTATAACCAACCGCTGTTGCACCCTGCCAGTAGCCTGTGAGACTGTTAAAGCCTGGACACAGAGGCGCCCTGCACGCGTATGGCAAGGATGTCGCAACACCCGTAGTCGGATCTCGCATGACCCAGGTGTCGTAATATCCCGAGATCTTGGTGGTCTTGCGGACATCACTGTAACGGGCACCGACACTGATACTGACCTTGCCATCCATCAATGCATCATACGACACGTTGGCAAAGGCGCTTTTCCAGAGACCTGTCCCTTCAAATAACTTGGTACGGATTGGTTGATCTGTATTACCTCTCACGCCTTTAAAGATAGACTCTTCGTCAATGTCCTGGATATAAACGCCGGTCATCCAGTTCCAGTCACCGCCGGTCGGCGAGGACGCACGCAGTTCCTGACTCCAGGCACGGAAATCATGATCCCGGTACTGAGCGTTGGCAACCATCAACCCGCTGCGGTTCTCACGGTTAGTGACACGCTCGTACTGGTCATACGCGCTCAATGAACTCAAAACGATACCACCGTCCAGTTCATAGCTCAGATCCAGATAGGTGCTCCAGGGGGTGAGTTTCTCAAAACCCTCGGTCATATTGACACCGAACAACTCCTGGAACAGGGCATTACCGGCATTGCGAATATCGATTGCATTACGATTTCCGTTTTCAAGATAGCTGCCATCCGGTGCAAAGCGCGGGCCGTTAGAAGACCTGCCTTCATTCGTTTGATCTTCGCATCCGACCAGCGGCTTGAAAGCAACTCCATGTCGATTGGCTGTGCCCAAGGGTGGACCTAACCATACGGCTGTAGTGTTGAAATTCAGCGGCGTTCCGCTCTGCTCTGGCAGAGTAACACCCTCCCGTCGGCACAATCCTGTACCCTCCGCACCTTTGTCCAGATCCGCCACATCAAACTTGGCAGTAGCCTTGAACACTTCATTCGGCATCCACTGTAACAGGACCCGGCCGGCAAGATTTTTGTAATTAGGAAACCTGGAATTGTCGACAACATCTCTCAGATAACCATCTGCCTCGTCATATTTACCGGCAATACGAATACCCAAGGTCTCTGTGACAGGTCCACCGATTGCGGCCTCAGCGGTTTTTGTGCCAAAACTGCCCATACTGCCGTCTGCATAGCCTTCCCATTCCGGGGTTGGTTTGCGCGTTGTGATGTTGAATGCACCGGCAATCGCGTTCTGGCCGAAGTAAACAGGCTGCGGTCCTTTCAGGATTTCAACCTGCTGTACGTCCAGGAATGAAAGCTTGATCATCGAGGTACGCGCGTAATGCACGCCGTCCAGAAAGATCGGGGTTGATTGTTCAACCGTAAATGCATCGGTGGTAGCGGCACCAAGACCACGGACCGACATGCTCGGGCGCAGATGTTCCGGTTCAACTATGACTGTGGGTGTAAACTCTGCGAGTTCAGACAGTGCCCTGTAGCCCTGTTTCTGGATCATATCGCCGGTAACTGCCTCAAGCGAGATGGGCACGTCCTGCATAGATTGATTTCTGCGCTGGGCGGTTACAACTATCTCTTCCAGGGCCGCTTGCGCAAAAACCGGACTGGTATTCACTGCTGCCAGTGTAAGTACGCCGGCAACGGCGGAAAAAATCGATGTGTACACCGAAGTTTTACGGTATTGGTTTAGATGAACTGTCTTTTGCACAATACTACCCCCAAATATGATGATAATTAAAAATTGTTTGTGTTGCCCGATTTTATAGTCAGGCTGATGTATTTAATGATTACCCGCCAGATTATGAAACTCTATGGTTGGGCATAAATTCAGGCAGACGAATTTGTGTGTGAAGATTACAACTATACGGGACAGATAACAACAGCCGGTTTATTGTGCAGTACAGCAAATACTCAAGGCAGGTTTTGAGGTTATTAAACAAATACTGACACAGCATACAATTAACTAATGGAGACAAGCTTCACTTATAAACAACAAGCAATCGCCATCCATCACGCACCAAATAATATACCTGGATAAAGCCTGTAATCGAGCAAAACTACAAACGATACATAAACAAATGCGGTGGAACCGACGGAGATGATCGCACTTTGTTGTATCGACCGACGTCCTGAAAAACGCATGAACGAAAACAAATAGACAGGAAGCGTAATCATGAACCCGATTAGATAAATACCGACCAATAGCGCGACAATCCAGAGCAAACCTTTTATTTCCTTGAACAGATTTGCCTTTGCATCCGGATTTTCATGACTCATAGTAGTGACACCCATTTTCCTGGCATGCATAAACCCTTTCAGCTGTAGTAAAAATTCAAGTCCGGCCAGGCCTACAAAAATCCAGCCTATGAATCGGGGAAATAATCCACTGCCACCATGAAATCCGAACGCGACCACCAGCACCGAGATAGCCATAACCAGCATCAAGGTGGCCACCAACAAGCTCACAAGCAGGTTGACAGGTGGTTTATCCGTGTGGCTCATAGACTCTTGCGTTTACGGATTGCCTGGATCAACGGTATGGACAAGGCCGCCAGAGTTATCAGGAAGATCACCAAGGTGGTCTTGTCACGAAAGAAGCCGGTCCAGTCACCCTCAAACATCAGCATCGACTGGGTGTAATTTCGCTCCATCAACTCAGCCAGTACCAGGGCGATCACCAGTGTAATCCTGGGATAATCAAACTTCAGCATCAGGTAGCCCAACAGGCCGAAGAATGCAGAGGCAAACACATCACCAACAGCATTGCGCAGGGTAAACGCTCCGACCAGTGAGATGGCAATCACCGTCGGTACCAGGATCGCTGAATCAATATAGGCAATCTTGATCATATATCGTGTCGTCATAAGCACGATGATATTGCTCAGGATAGTAGCGACCAGGATTGCAATTATCAGGGTAAAAATTGTCCATTCACGCTCAAGCAATAACATTGGTCCGGGATTCAGGCCGTGCAGGATCAACACACCCAGAAAAAGCGCCATTTCAGCACCGCCCGGAATACCAAATGCAAGTGTCGGTATTAATGAGCCGCCGTCCTTCGCATTATTGGCTGCTTCCGGGGCAATGACACCGCGAATATCGCCTTTACCAAAGTTTTCATTATTCTTGCTGGTTTGTGCCGTAAAGGTGTAGGCCATAAACGATCCGACCGTACCACCTACACCGGGGATAGAACCAAGCACGGTTCCAATCGCTGAGCTGGACAATACCACCTTCCAATGTCTGAAAGATTCCATAACGCCCTCCCATATTCCGGTAATGCGCATTTCAGTATTGTCTTCAGTCTTCACTACCGAGCCACCACTGACATACAGTGTCAGCATTTCGGCTATGGCAAATAAACCTATTAATGCAGGCACAATAGACATGCCATCCCACAGATAATCAATTCCGAAGGTATAACGTTCGGTACCGCCGATGTCGTCATACCCGACAAATCCGAAAAACAGGCCGACACAGCCGGCGATCAGGCCACGCAGCATATTACCACCCGCAACTGTCAGTGATGTGAGACCCAGGATAGCCATCATGAAAAAAGCAGGCGGGCCAAACCAGAGTACGACTGCCTTGGCAACCGGTATAATCAGGGCCAGGATAACCAAACCAAATATCCCGCCGATGGTAGAGGCACCAGCAGCAGCACCAATTGCAAGGCCAGCCTTGCCCTGCTGGGCCATCGGATAACCGTCAAAGCAGGTCGCCGCATTGGGGGCCGTGCCTGGCGTATTCAGCAATATCGAGGTGACCGCACCACCGGCTGAGACAGCACCCATAACCCCGCCCATCAGGATAATAGCCTGCTCGGGCTCCATACCAAATGTGAGGGGAAGCAACAGCGCTATCGCAGTTGCCCCGCCGAGTCCGGGGATAATACCAAATATGATACCTACGATGACACCGAGCATTAGATACAGAATATTGAAACCGTCGCCTATCAGATAGGCAATAGCTGTTATTATTGAATCAATCATTAAATCAGAATCTCTGTGCCGGCCGGCGGACTACTGGTTTGGATTACCTAAATTGGCCTTGAACTTTTCATAATACGTGAAGTTCTCATTAATAGCAGCAGCGGCATCATCGCCGTTCAACGGGGCAACATCCATCTGCGCCTGGGTTGCGGTGGCAATAAATTCCGGATCGGCCATGGCCTTTGTAAATGCGTCACGTAACTGCTTCAATAATGCCGGATCCATGCCTGGAGGTCCGGCGATTGAACGCTGTACATTGAGTGGTGCCAGATCCGGATAACCAAGCTCGGTAAACGTCGGAACTTCGGGCAGGTGGCTGCTGCGTGCATCACCGGTAACTGCCAGCGGGCGCAGACTGCCCGACTGCACATATTGCTGTGCAGTGGAAATCGGTGACAATGTGACATTGCCGTCCCCCCGTACCAGCGCGACGAGCTGATCCGTCGTACCCGCATAACCGGTAAGAAAGGTCGGGTTCCTGGTCATCAAGTCGAGTTGCTCTGCCATAATCTGGATTGCGGCCAGCACCGTCGTACCATATCCGATAGAAACAAACGTAACTTTCTCCTGCGCCTTCAGATCTTCAAGCGAATTAATACCAGACGCTGCCTGTACCAGCAGCACATAATCCTGTGATTCAATACGTCCTATCCAGCTCAACTCACGCAGTTCATAGTCAACTTTCTCACCGAGCACACTCGGTAATACCAGTCCCGGTAGATTAAAAATACCCAACGTGTAGCCATCCGGTTTGGCCCGGTAAACCGTGGCCGTACCACGTCGACCGCCTGTTCCGGGTAGATTCTCGGGTAACACGGTAATACCACCGCCTAATTGCTCGGCAAAGTATGGAGCAAAAACACGCACAGTCGTATCAAAACCGCCACCCGGCCCGTAAGGAATGACCATTGAAATATTACCCTGGGGGAAAGCCGCCTCATCTGTATCCTGGCTACAGCCAGACAATAGAACTAATAACGTGATGAACAACGTCATTATCTGTCTCATTCGAAAACTCCCTTCTTAAACATCAACGGGCGTAAGGTTACGATAAGTTACTGTTTAAATGCAAACGTATTTCTGCAGGCGGATATATGGACATAAAGCTGGTGATTTCAGAGGTACGGTTTTCAACTTTTTAATGCAGGCCTTCATGCGCATGTACGCGCACAATCGTAGCAAAATCACGGACCGGTTTTGCAGCAGGATCAAAAACCGGTGCGGCGTCTCCCGCGATAGCGACCCGTTCCATATGACGCGGATACGGATAATAGTCATTGACTGCATAATGCTGACACAGGCGGTTGTCCCATATCACCAGCGTGCCCGGTTGCCATGACAGACGGTACTGGTATTCCGGTATGCTGGCCTGCTGATACAGTATCTCGAGTATGTTCCGGCTTTCAAGATCAGACATGCCTTCAAGCCGCAGGGTAAACTGGCGGTTGACAAACAACACTCTTTGTTTCGTTTCCGGATGCGTGACCACGGCCGGGTGTGAAGGATTCGGAAACATCTCTTCCATTTGCAACAACTGTGCGCGTTTTGCCGCATCCCCTTTATAAAGGACACGGAAATTCTTGAAATCGTGCAATGCCGTCAGCCCGGTAATAAATTCACGCAGCTTCGGGCTGAGTCCTTCGTAGGCGGCACACATGTCTGCCCACATTGTGTCACCACTATGATCGGGGATCTGTAGACAACGCAACATGGTGAACTTGGTCGGGAACTGACGAAAGGTCAGGTCTGCATGCCAGACGTCTGTTGACAGTACGGGATGGTCCTTGTCGTTCTTGATGATCTGCAACTCGGGGATATCTGCACGCTGCGGCCGGAAGGGGTTCTGTTCCAGCGGTCCGAACCGGCGCGCAAACGCAATTTGCTGCTCCGTGGTGATCTGCTGGTTGCGAAAGAAAATAACCTTGTGTTCAAGCAAGGCACTATAAATCCGGGAGAACCCGCTGTCAGACAGTGGCCGGGACAAATCCACAGCGCGTATTTCCGCCCCAATCAGCCGGTGACAGCGGACAACTTCCGGTTCTCCGGTGTTCTTGCTGACTTTCTCCGCACACATCTGAACCCTACCTCACCTGACTTATATAAACGGAGCCGACATAAATCTGATCGATCAATAACTACGGGCGACGGTACAGTACGCAATAATCGATGCTGTTGCCGTGTTCTACGCGACTGGGCCAGTTATCGACCTGGCCAACCAGTTCAAAACCGGCAGCAGTCAGGTGCTCTGTCAACTTTTCCACCGAGGTGCCATGTTCGTGATCGTCAGGTGTACCATCCTGGTTAGGCATGTCATGCCTGGGCAGGAAATCAATTATTGCCATAACGCCGCCGGGCTTGAGCGAGGCAAGCAGGCTTTTCAACATCGGCTCCGGATGGTGCATATGATGGAACACCCGGCGCAGCAGGATCCGATCACAACACTGATCAGGTAGTTCTGTAGCTTCCGGTTTACCCAGAATCACAGTGACATTGCCTTTGCCTGCAACAGTCTTGTTGATTCCACCTACCTTGTCTTGATCAATTTCTGTTGCGTAGACACGGCCAGAGGGTCCGACCTGGTCTGCCAGGAACACAGAGTATTTGCCATCGCCGGCACCCACATCAGCTACGGTCATGCCTGTGTTTAGCTGCAACACCTCGGCTATCTTTGCGGTTTCGTCTGCAAAGCCCGGCGCAGCTTCCTGAGAGTAACTATTTGAACCTGCCAGGGCCAGTAAGCAACTGACAACTATGGACAGGACCGGTTTTTCAACACGCGATCTGAACATGGCGTTTCCCCTTCTAGTTGACTAGGTTGAACCGGTCTAAATGTATGCCCGGGTTTTACTCTATGCGCCCGTGGATTGGTACAAACAGTTCTTCAATTGGCATTTCTTTTGCGATGAAATTCTGCTGACGCATGTATTTCACAAAGGCCTCAAGGGTCGGACGGTTTTCTTCCACCCCATAGGCCCACAGGTCCTTGCCGAACAGCTCGTCTATCTCATGCAGGTCATCAAACAAAAAGGGCAACATATAGCGCTGGGCGGCCGAGAAGTACATCTTGTCAATCGCCCATTTCCTGGCCTCAAGAAATGCCTTGAACAGACTCGTCGCTATCCAGCGGTTCTGTTCATAGATTTCACGACGGATGGCCACCGTGTGCATGATCGGGTGGATCTTGTACTCGCGGTAATAGCGTTTTTCTTCCTCACGCGGATTCTGGAACAACCTGGTGACCTTGTCCGGGTCTGTACGTACGGAATCCGGCATGCGCGAACCCAGCAATGCGTCGATATCACCGTCCCTGAGCATATCCGACAGCGACTTGTCCGAGGTGTTCTGCACAATAGTGACCGGTTTCAATAGCTTCGGCGGTTTGGGTGGTTTGCCGTGCGAACCGGCCTTTTCAACCGCGCCCTGCACCCAGGTCACGCCGGACAGGTCCACACCATAAATATTTTCCAGATCACCACGGATCCAGATCGCGGCCGTCATTGTATATAGCGGCACACCGATACGCTTGCCGGCCAGGTCCTTCGGGCCCTTGATACCGGATTTGCGGTTGATGCAGATAAAACCATGACGAAATGCCTTCGATGGAAACACCGGCAGGGCGACAAACGGGCTGTTACCCCTGGAACTAATCTCCACATGCTCTGACAGCGAAAGTTCAGACATGTCGAATGCCTTGTCGCCAACCATACGATCAAAAATTTCGCGGGGCGCCTGGATTTCCAGATAGTTCAGATCGATGCCTTCCACTTCAATACGGTTATACGCAAGCGCCTCCATACGGTCATACGGACCGCAGGCAAAGCTCAGTTTCAATTTGGACATGTAAGATTTCCCGGTTATTATCAGATGGATTCCAGACCAAGGAGTATATCAGCAGTTACATAAGTTGCGTATCCGCAGATATACAGACATGCCTGCATCTGTGAGGTATACTCCGCTGCAAACATATGGTCCGCTGCAAACATATGGATTTTCCAATGCCGGAAACAGGAGTCAGATGAAATGAATGTTTACCGTAATCAGGCTGGTTTATTTCTTTCAGCCGTTTTGTTGTGCATCGCAATATCCACCAATGCCGATATGAAGATAGCCCCTAGCGCGGAGGAAACTACCCCGCTACAGAGCGGTGAGCGCGCCCCTGACTTCACGGTATACCGGGTCGACGGCTCCGCATATAATTTCAGAGCCAACGAACTCGAACACCCGACCTTGATCATCACTTTCAGGGGTGGCTGGTGTCCCTACTGTAATACCCAGTTGCAGGATCTCAGGCATGTACTGCCCGAAATAAAACAGAGCGGTGTCGATGTATTGTTTCTGAGTGGCGACCGGCCGGAAATACTTTACTCAAACCTGAAGCAGGAAACACAGGAATTCATTAACGGACTCGACTACACCATCCTGTCAGATGCCGATATTGCAGCGGGAACGGCCCTCGGGCTTGCCTTCCGTGTCCCTGACGAAACAATCACTAAATACAGTCAGCGCAACTGGGATCTGGCAAAGTCATCAATGGACAAACACAAGGTGCTTTCGATACCGGCTGTGTACCTGATCCGGCAGGACGGCGAAATTGCCTTTGCGTATGCGAATCCAGACTACCGGATCCGCATGCCCGCTGAAGAAGTCAAGGCGGCTGTAGACAATCTGCTCAAGCAGGCACGCTAACCACCATATCAAAAACTCCACAGCCGGGTATGCCATGGCTGGCATACCCGGCTGTGAGTCACCTGATCGCTATACAAACTATTTTTGGGCTGGAGCTGGATCGGGCCGGGTCACCATGTGGCCACAACCGCACTTGTTCGCCCAGTATTCCCATGCTCGCCAGGTCTCGGTCGAATAGGGACTGTAGCCACGGTTACGTGCATCAATCTCGCCCTGTGACAACGACTTGATGTCTCCTCCCAGCCTGACTGCAGCGGACAGCGCACGGGCATTCCTTGGCAGGTAAACCGACATGCGCACTACTTCAATTAATGAACGTGCCGCAGAGGCAAAACCGTGGCCCCGCATCAGTGCGACATTATTCTTTGCCAATGTATTTGCCAGATCGCGTCCCTGCTCGACATTTGAAACCAGCAGGTTGGTGTCTCCAAAGCGGTCCGCAATATCCCAGACAGGTACATGCGCCCCGATAAAACTGCCCGAATGAATCACGGGCCTCAACGGTGTACCATTGGCAATACCATACGGCAGTATCTCCTCGGCATGTGCGTGTACGACGGCAAGTACATCAGGCCGTGCTTCAAATATACCTCCATGAATAAACCGCTCCAGATAAAGCGGGCGGGCATCACCGTTGACCGGATTACCGTCCAGGTCCAGTTCGACTATGTCCTCCGCAGTGACCAGTTCCGGTGCGAGTGAACGCGCAATAAAAAAAGTATGTGGGTTGGCCGGGTTACGGACACTGACGTGACCATAGGCATCAACCACTTCTTCCCTTGCAAGGATACGGTTGGCGATAACCAGATCATTGATTATGCGTTGTTTCTCATTCATGGCTGAATTCTTCCCGCGTTTGTTTATTAGTGATAAAAATAACCGGGGTACACAGACAGTTATGTATCTTGCTCCCCGAATTTACCCTAACGTGAGATCTGGTTCAAGTCAAGGTAATGGCCGGATTTGTCAGGTGATCCTGGATGAAAATTCCTGCTGCTTTGGAACAGGCAAACCGGGTCGATAAAATGGTTTTTCTGGTACAGTATTGCCAGGGTTCGGGGAATAGCAACATCTATCGGGGGGTACACATGTTTAAACAGCTGGTAAATATTTCAGTCAATCTTGTACAACGATACCTGCCTGATCCATTTCTGTTCTGCATCATCCTCACCCTGCTGGTTTTTGTCGGTGGAATTGCCATGACCGGACAAGCACCATTGGCTATGGTGGTCCACTGGAATAACGGATTCTGGAATCTGCTCGCCTTTTCAATGCAGATGGTGCTGGTGCTGGTCACCGGTCACACGCTGGCCCAGGCACCGATCATGCAGAAGGCGCTGCGTGCACTGGCACGACCTGCGAATACGCCGGCAAAGGCGATTATCTGTGTAAACTTTTTTTCTTCTGTCGCCTGTCTGCTCAATTGGGGTTTTGGTCTGGTCGCCGGTGCGCTCTACGCGCGTCAGTTGGCCAGGGACGTCAAAGGTGTAGATTATCGACTTTTAATCGCCTCTGCCTATGCCGGATTTCTGGTCTGGCACGGGGGTTTTTCCGGTTCAATCCCGCTGACACTGGCAACTGCGAGCCCGGACCTGGCAAAAATAACGATGGGTGCTGTAGTTGACCCAATTTCCATTTCCTTTACGATTTTTTCCACGTTTAACATTACGATAGTACTGGTATTACTCTTCACGGTCCCGTTACTGTGCCGATTCATGCATCCTGACCCTGCATCGACCGTAGCCGCTGATCCGGACACACTCAAGGACTACAGCAAACCGGTCATTCCAGGACAAATATTCAAGACCCCGGCAGACTGGATGGAAAACAGTCCGCTATTCTCAATGCTGATCGGATTGCTGGGCCTGGTATTTATCGTCGATTATTTTTATCAATACGGCTTTGAACTGACCCTGAATATCGTCAATTTTATTTTCCTGTTTGCCGGCATCATCCTGCATGGAACACCGCGTCGTTTTCTTGATGCGATAACCGAGGCTACCAAAGGCGCATCTGGAATAATCCTGCAATTTCCATTTTATGCCGGGATCATGGGTATGATGACTGGCGTGAATAGCGAAGGCATATCCAGCGCCATATTAATGTCGAACTGGTTTGTCCATGTATCCACTGCGACGACCTACCCGCTGTTTACCTTTCTCAGCGCCGGGCTGGTCAATTTTTTTGTTCCATCCGGAGGCGGGCATTGGGTAGTCCAGGCGCCGATCATGATGCCGGCCGGGGCTGAATTAGGTGTACCTGCGGCCAAAACTGCGATGGCAATTGCCTGGGGTGATGCCTGGGCCGATATGATCCAGCCATTCTGGGCGCTACCGGCCCTCGCTATCGCCGGGCTGGGCGCCCGCGATATCATGGGCTACTGTCTGGTTATTATGATCTATTCCGGATTTATCATTGGGGCAGGTCTGACGTTTTTATAGACCAGATACATTAATGAAACCGATTTATACCGATTCTGCCTGCGCGCTTGCAGGACTGCTTAAGGACAACCTGAGCATCGCCGTCGGTGGGTTTGGTCTGTGTGGTATCCCGGAAAACCTGATCAAGGCGCTGCGCGATAGCGGTGTAAAGGGACTGACCGTGGCCAGCAATAATGCCGGCACTGACAACTTCGGCCTTGGACTGTTATTACAGACCCGCCAGATCAAGAAAATGATCTCGTCCTATGTCGGCGAAAACGAGATATTCGAACAGCAGTTCCTCAATGGCGAGCTGGAACTTGAGCTGACCCCGCAGGGTACGCTCGCGGAAAAGCTACGGGCGGGTGGTGCCGGTATTCCTGCGTTTTTCACCCGTACCGGCTTCGGCACACGGTTGGCTGAAAATAAACCGGTGCAGGTGTTCAACGGCCGCGAATATGTACTGGAGCAGAGTATCACCACCGATCTGGCCCTGATCAGGGCATGGAAGGCGGACAAGGCAGGCAATCTGATCTTTCGTTACACCGCCAACAACTTCAATACTGTCTGCGCCATGGCCGGGCGTATCACGATTGTGGAAGTGGAAGAACTGGTGGAGACGGGTGAACTGGATCCGATGCATATTCATCTGGCCGGCATCTATGTTGACCGGATTGTTCTCAGCAATACGCTTGAAAAACCAATCGAACAGCGGACGGTTGCAGGCAGTATAAATACCAAAGGATACACACCGATCCGCGAATGGCAGGCACGCCGGATCAGCCAGGAATTCAAGGACGGTATGTATGCGAACCTCGGCATCGGCATGCCGACACTGGTTGCAAATTATATTCCCGATAATATTACTATTACCCTGCATGCGGAAAATGGATTGCTGGGAGTAGGTCCGTTCCCGCAAGCAGGGTATGAGGACCCCGACCTGATCAATGCCGGCAAACAGACCATAACCTGGTTACCGGGTGCCGCCTTCTTCGACAGCTCTGAATCGTTCGCCATGGTGCGGGGCGGGCATATCGATCTGTCTGTGCTCGGTGCGATGCAGGTGTCCCAATATGGCGATCTGGCCAACTGGATGATACCCGGCAGCATGGTCAAGGGACCGGGCGGTGCGATGGACCTGGTCTCAGGGGTGAAGAAAATAATAATAATGATGGATCACGTCGCCCGCGACGGCACACCAAAATTGATGACCGAGTGTAGCCTGCCGCTAACAGGCAGAAATGTCGTTGATATGGTGGTAACCGATCTGGCTGTATTTGAGGTGGACGCGAAAACAGGTTTGACCTTGCTTGAATTTGCACCAGGTTCGACACTGGATCTGGTCAGGCAAAAGACAGGCTGTCCATTCAGGGTTGCGGAAAGGGTAAAATAGGCATTTATCCGGCTTACACCGGATTTCCTCGATTTAAAAATTGACATCGGTCACTGCCAACGACACAATTCCCGCGTTTATCCCCAATTATCAACCTTAACCTCTGGCACTGACTGGATTCGGGAAATAATCTTGGCGCAACTAACTGTATCTAATAGCAAAACCATCTCCTATCACGACAGCGGGACGGGACCTGTCATCCTGTTTCTGCATAGTTTTGGACATAACAAGAATCTCTGGTATCCGCAGCTGACCCACTTTATCGAACTGGGTTACCGGGTCATTGCACCGGACATGCCTGGTCACGGCGAGTCATCGTTTGATCCTGCCAGACACACTGTTGATGGAATCGCAGAGTCCTACATTGAATTTCTGGAAAAACTCGGGGTAAACAAGACCGTTATTGCAGGCATATCTATCGGTGGATATATCACATTGAAAATGATGGCAAGGCGTCCGGACCTGTTTTCCGCAATGGTAATGATCTGCACGAAGGCGGAGGCCGATACCGATGAAATCAAGGCACGTAGACGCGCCCAGATAGATAATATCCGTAACAACGGCTTGCAAAGTTTTGTTGAAACCACCGCTCCCAAACGGGTGGCACCGAAGGTCGTTGAACAGCGTCCGTGGGTGGTCGACTGGATCAAGATGATGAACTATACCGTCACGACCGATGCGAATGCAGCCACGCTGGAAGCAATGGCGCTGAAGGAAGACGACACACCTACACTGGCCAGGATCACAGTACCTGCCCTG
>JBCKWF010000006.1:0-33935 GCA_038922895.1 Gammaproteobacteria bacterium | reverse complement strand
TAACCATACTTATCTCACCCCACATTATAATCAAGAAAACAATATTCGGCTTTCAAATGATTGTCAAACTTGAGCCGGACCTTAAACTATACCAATTTTTACCTTCATACCAAGACTCTTTAATACGTTACAATCAGATCTGGACGAATGGCCACATTGTCATAATAATGGTCACATTGCTTGGATAAATCTGCTTGTATATGAAGTAACAAATAAAAGTCTATTGATATAAATACCTGGAGGGGACCATGTTAAATTACAACAGCTTATTTTCATCATCTGTATACCTGACCATACAGTTGGCGTTAACGGGCATATTAGCCAGCAGCGTTGTCGTTGCAGGACAATCACCCTATGCTACGACAGTGATTATAAATGGCAAGGTCATTACCGCTGATTCTGACGACATAAACGCCATAAGCTTCGATGAAGCTATTGCGATCCAGAATAATGAGATTATGGCGGTCGGTACGAACGCGGAGATTCAAAAGTATGTTGCTGATTGGACGGAAACGATCAATGCGAAAGGCAATACAGTCCTTCCGGGTCTGATAGATACGCATAATCATCTGTACGACACCACTCTTTCTGCTTTTCCATGGGTAATCAAAGCCATACCTGAGCTTATGCAGATCGAACTGACGGCAAAAACGCCTGAAGAAATGTTGAATCTGATAAAGCTGGCTTTAACAGCGAGGGTCCGCGAAGTACCGGTAGGACAATGGATCCAGCTGGAGGCAGGACCTGCCCAGGTTGTGGTACCCATGCTTGGTATAGAGATAACCAGGCAATTACTGGATGAAGTAGCACCCAAACATCCTGTTGTTGTATTTACCCGGGGTGGATCTGTATACAGTTCACGCGGGATCGAATCAATTGAGGCCAGATACCGTAATCCAATCCCTGATGATTTCTGGATTGATGGCGAAAAAGGCTTTTCCGGGGATCAGACAGATGGAACCCGTTGTGCACGCCTTGATATTGTCATACCGGAAGCTAACAAAATGAATGACTATATAAGGTCATACCTGGAAGTAATGCAGGTCAATGCACAAACAGGGGTAACCACACACAGTACACATATCCAGTGTGAAGGCGGTTTTAATGCCTCTGTGCATCTGGAACGAAATAATCTCTTGCCAATCCGGTTTTCCTGGGGACACCGCTGGATGCAGCCTTTTAACCCCTGGATAGTTGAAACTTACTGGCGAATTGGCGACTTGCTGGGTTACGGTTCCGATATGATGTGGAGCAATGGTAGCAGTGCAGGAGCTATCGATAATGGGGGTGTTGGCTGGTGTACATCGCTGCCAGCCAAATCGCCCGAATTAAAGGCCCGCGAACGCTGTCCTACGATGGAATCCAGTCCAACCAATTTCAGGCGTCTGGAACATCTGAAGGTATTGACGGAATTGGTGGTTGAGGGAAGACAGACCAGTATTCCAGGCTGGCATGTATCAGGTGATGGGGCACTGCAGGCCTGGTTTGATACTGTATTAAATGCCGGTATTCCTATTGAAAAACTACGTACGCTACGTTTGCAGGTAGACCACTGCCATACAGTAACACCGGAGCAGATCAAAATGGCGGCCAGACTGAACATGGCATTTTCCTGTGATGCAACCCGGGTGCCGAGTCAGGTAATCGAAGAGGCTTATGGTGAAGAATATCTGACCTTCAATGCCCCGGTAGCCAGTATGTTGAAGGCGGGTGCTCGTACACTGGTTAGTGAGTTTGGCAGTCAGGCAGAAGTCAGGTACTCTCCATTTGAAGATGGCGTAGAATGGCTAACCCGTATAATTGATGGTAAGCAGTTCGGCGTACCGGAAGAAGCTGTACCGGATCGTTTGACACTGCTGCTGATGATGACACGCTGGGGTTCCTATGCAGTATGGAAAGAAGACAAGATTGGCTCGATTGAACCAGGCAAATGGGCAGATCTCATCATATTGAATGGTGACTACATGGCTGTTGGAATAGAAGATCTGGATACGTTGAGACCGATCATGACGATGGTGGGTGGAGAGGTGGTTTATGAAGATGCGGCATTGCGTGATAATAAGCTGTACTTCAATCCGGAAAGTGCGCAATGGGAAATTACGCAAAATACCCCCACATCAATCTGGCGTTGGAAAGATGGCGCACCGAAAATACCTGTATATTAAAGCCAGTCAAATATAGTAAAAACATTAACTGGTAAATTAATTTGATTTTTCTGCTGATTTGCTGGACTTTTATATAGCGTATTTGATTAACTAGTCTTTAATAAGTAAGCATTGAATCGAAATATTAATTATTCAGGGGGAAATTAGATGCGTATTTTATCTGGTACAACTTTGGCACTTTGCTTCTCAAGCTTAATCAGCAGTACTGCCTCGGCTCAAATTGAGGAAATAGTCGTTACAGCTCAGAAACGTTCAGAAAATATACAGGATGTCCCCATTTCAATTTCTGCGTTTTCCGGCGATTTCCTCAAGGATTCAGGCATTGATACCTTGCAGGATCTGGGTCTATACACCCCTAACCTGTCCCTCAGCCAGTCCAGCCAGGTAGCCAACCAGCGCATTATGATCCGGGGTGTGGGCTCAGTCGGTGACAGCGCGATTGAACCCAGTGTTGCCGTATTTATCGACGGTGTTTATTACCCAAGACCATCATCCGTGGTAGGGACACTTTCAGATATCGAAATTATTGAAGTATTGCGCGGACCTCAGGGCACTTTGTTTGGGCGGAATGCATCGATGGGTGCATTAAATATTAAAACCTCCAAACCATCCGAAGAACTTGAGGCGGACATCCGAGGTAGTTACGGCAACTTCGATGCCTTAAGACTCTCCGGTTCGATTAGCAACAGCCTGTCTGAACAAACCAGTGGTCGCCTGTCATTCCATTATGCCGATAGAGATGGTTGGGGGGAAAATACGTTTACCGGTGCTGGAAATGACGATGATTTCGGTGATTGGCAGGATAAGGGGGTCAGGGCCAAATTGAATTTTACACCTTCAGAGATGCTGGACATCAATATGTCGATGGATTATGCCAGCGTAGAGAACCAGAGTGGCATGATTGAAGTATTATCAGATACTGTACTGCCTGCTTATTTGAGGACTTTGTCTACCGTGTTGAATCCGATAGGCCCACTAGCAGGTGGCCCGGTACCTGATACCACCGATACCTTTGATGGTCTCGTCCATCAGGATCACAGAGATACAGCGGACGATGAGCAATGGGGCGGCATTCTCGATATAGCCTGGTCTGTGGGTAACCACACGGTCCGTTCACTTACCAGCCATCGCAAATGGGAAAACGATACATTTGAATCTGCCTTGCGCCTGCCGGCAGATCTGCTAAATCGTGTCACTGCCTACCAGGCCAAGACGACTTCAGAGGAAATACAGTTGCTATCACCTACCGGTGAATATCTCGAATACGTTGCCGGCCTGTATTACTATAATGAAGGTTACGATATTGGTTCACGTTTTGATTTGGGATCGGATTTTTGTCCTGCGGTTCGTAACCTGGTGTTTGGACGGGCCTTCCAACAGGCGTTGGCTGCGTCAGGATCACTTGCTGTAGCGCAGGCTACCGGTACAGGCGCAGGTGCTGCCGCCTTGGCACAGTGCAGAGGTGGGCCTCAGACTGGTGCAGTCGATCTTGATTTCACGCAGGACCTGACAAGCTACGCCGCATTCGGTCAGTTGACTTTTAATGTAGATGAAGACCTTCGGGTTACCGGCGGGCTACGCTGGACCGACGACAACAAGGACGGCAGTTTTAACCAGGCGGTACCTAATACAATTTTATTACCAACATCTGCTACTAATCCGGTAGGTATCAATCTCAGGGCAATAGACAGTGCGCCTGGCCTTGAATTTAATGAAACCAAATTAACCTGGATGGCAAATATCAGCTACGAAATCAGCGACAATATCATGGCCTTTGCCACAGCCTCCACCGGGTTTAAATCGGGAGGATTTAATTCGGATGGTGCTAACAGGGTGATCACCAGGACCTTTGATTCGGAAGAAGTGAAGAATTTCGAACTGGGGATAAAAAGCTTCCTGTATGAGAGCAAACTGATGGCGAACCTGACTTTCTTCAGGACTGAGATTGATAATTTCCAGGACAGACAGTTTGACGGGGTCAATTTCATTGTGCAGAACGTCGGCTTATTAATACAGGACGGTTTTGAACTGGACTTGCAGATGCAACCGAATGAACATTTTTATGCTATTGCAGGTATTTCCTATCTGGGTTCGAATTTTGATTCTTTCCCGAATGCGACTGCCCTCCCGGCTGTCGTCGCAGCAGCCCAGGCTATCAATGCAATTCCTGCCCCGCAGGACTTATCAGGCGAAAGAAACCATTTTTCACCGGAATGGACATTCTCGCTAACGACTGAATGGAGAGATACTTTTGGAGAATCAGGATTGGGATGGTTTGTGCGTGGTGAATATCAGTATGTTGACGATCAAAATGTCGGTGCCGAAACCAACCAGAATCCTCAATCAATCCAGTCAGCCTATGACCTTGTAAACGCGAGAGCGGGGATCACTGGCACAGATGAAACCTGGGAAGTTGCAATTTTTGGAAAAAATATTACCGATGAAGGGTATTGCCAGACTGTATTCAACCAACCGATAGGTACGACATTAGGACTGGTTGACCCAATTACGCTTGGGGGAATGCAACGCTGCGTACTGGGCGCCCCTCAGACTTATGGTATTGAGGCAAGCTTCAGATTCTAGACAAATAGTTGAGTCTATAATTTTCAGAGGGCATGGGTACCGTTGTGTACGGTATCCATGCCCTTGTTTCATATATCCTGGGAAATTATTTCTGTTGTTGCAGACAATCGATGTATCAGTGTTCGCAGGAATACCTTGAGAAAACGTACCTGGCATTTCAGTGATACCTGGGCGATTACGGTTGAGTTAATTTTCAACAGAGTGGTATCATCATCTGCAACTATGGATGCGGTCCTTTTGGTTCTGGCAAGGTAGCCCATTTCACCAAAGCAATCCCCACGTTCCAGCGTACGAATCAGTTTCGCACTCTTTTTTACCACGACCCTGCCGGTAATAATAATATAAAAACAATCATCGAGGTCCCCTTCAACGATTATATCTTCATTTTTTTTGTAGGTCTTACATGTACTGGCATTCAATATTTCCCATATTTCAGCATCAGGGAACCCAAGAAAAAATTCCAGTTGCTTGACCATATTGAATTTTTCTTCAATCGAAATTTCCGCTGCAGGTTTTGTCAGATTTTCAAATGCCTTGTTAAGATCTGTCGCGACATCAAGTCCGTTGCGATATCTGAGTTTTTTGTCCTTGTTGATTGCCTTGCGAACAATTTCTTCCAGAACTGCTGGAATCCCGCTACGATGAGACTCCAGCGGTAACGCCTCCGCATTCAGGATTTTATTGACCAACTGGGAAAAGTTATCTGCCGGGAAAGGATGCTGGCCGGTCAGCAATTCATAAAGGATCACCCCAAGTGAGTATATATCAGTCTGGCCATCAACCTTCTCTTCGCGTAACTGTTCTGGTGACATATAACGGGGAGAACCCATAGTGCTGGACGGTTGCGTTACGGTTACATCCGGCTTGTTGATATGCGCGATACTGAAATCGCATATTTTAACATCCATATCCCTGCTGACGAGAATATTGGAAGGCTTGATGTCCCTGTGTGTTACCCCCTGATGATGTGCATAATCCAGGGCTTTTGCACATTTGAAAACGATTTCAATTACCTTGTCTATCGGCAATAACTTGCCAGGTTTTGTATATGCCTTCAGGGTATTACCACCATCGACATATTCCATGACTATGTAACAGGTATCCTCATCCACACCTGCGTCATAGATATTAACAATATTCGGGTGGGTAAGTTTTCCGGCGGTGTGCGCCTCATTGAAAAACATCTTGCGGTATTGTGCCCCCGTTTGTGGCTCATTCAGTGCCTCGGCAATTGCAATCTTGATTGCGACAGGCCTGTCTATATAGGGATCATGTCCGAGATAAACAATACCCATGCTGCCACGGGCAATTTCATTACGGACCTCATATTTGCCCAGACTGGTGATCTTTTCACTCATAGAATATTTACCCCATTATCAGCTGATATAGCCATCAAGTTTGTGTTTGATAACCGGCGAACCAGCGTTTTCAGAAATATTTTGCTGAAACGGAGTTGGCAATCAATGGATACCTGATCTATCAATGTAGCGTTGATTTTCATTAACTGCATGGATTCCTTTGCCCGTATTGTTGCCGAACGCCTGGACTTTTCCAGATAACTCATCTCTCCAAAACAATCACCCGCACGTAAGGTCCCCAGTACATGCCCTTCCTTGCTGACCTCTGCTACACCGGAAACTATAATAAAGAATGAATCATCTATATCACCTTCGGCGATGATTTGATCATCGATATTACATGTCTGCCATATGCAGGCCCTGATAATTTCCCATATTTCCGACTCCGGAAATTCCCTGAAGAACTCGATATTCTGGATTGCATTGAACATTTCCTCTTCACCAATATCCTCTTCCGGCTGTTCCAGATAATCGAATGCCAGACTCAGGTCTGCCGCCATATTCAAGCCCATTTTATAACGATTGGCCTGCGACTTTTGCAAGGCATGATGGACAATCCTTTCCAGAATATCCGGCAAATCCGCACGATATGTAGCCAGTGGTGGTTGCTGCTCATTGATTATCTTGTGAATTAATCTCGAAAAACTGTCCGCTATAAACGGATGCTTCCCGGTAAGTAATTCATACATCACTATACCAAGCGAGAATAAATCTGTCTGGGTTGAGACGGATTCTTCCTGCACTTGTTCAGGTGACATATAACGTGGTGACCCTATAAATCCCATAGGCATCGTATACGTAGTGTCTGATGTAATGACATGGGCGATACTGAAATCCCCGATTTTAATGTCCATGTCTCTGGTCACCAGAATATTGGTCGGTTTAATATCCCGGTGTACCACCCCTTGCCGGTGTGCATAATCGAGCGCTTTGGCACATTTAAAGATGATCTCAACGACCTGTTTTACTGGCAGCAGATTATCCGCCCTGCAGTAAGTCTTCAGCGTATCTCCACCTTCTACCAGCTCCATCACAATATAACATTCTTCAGCATCCACACCTGCATCCAGTATGCCCATAATATTCGGGTGTTTCAGCATACCGGCAGTGTGTGCTTCATTGAAAAACATCTTGCGATAACGCTGACCGGATTCCTTGTCCTTTAACGCATCGGACATCGCAACCTTGACTGCTACCAGTTTATCCGCGAATGGATCGTATCCCTGATAAACAATACCCATACTTCCACGTCCGACTTGCTTCTGGATCTCGTATTTACCGAGTTTCTTTGGTATAGATGCTGTAACGGGCATTTTCACATATCATCAGAATGGGTTGTATATGTCGCCCGGTTGGGCCGCCATATTATTTTTAAAAAAGTATAACGTACATCAAGGCTGTCATACTGAAACTTTATTCTAACTTCAGCCCTGTTTGCCGGTTTTTTCGGCATAATTGCATGATTTGATAACCACAACTGCTTAAAGGACAGATAGATGTAAGTCCGCTCCAGCGATTAGACTGGCTTAGAGCATCAGGCAGTCTTCAATGAACCTGCTTGTTTTGGTGTCTGTAGCCTGGATTCAATGAATGCCAGTATGCCCGCTTTAGTCAGTCCGGCATCATTTAACATATCTTCGCGGGACCCATGCGGTATAACCCGATCAGGCAAGCCATGATTGATTACTCTTACCAATACTCCGTATTCAGCAAGCAATTCGTTCACTGAACTGCCTGCCCCTCCTTGTACAACATTCTCTTCTACCGTCACCAGCAACTCATGCTCGGTTGCCATTTTTATTACCAATTCAGTATCAAGCGGTTTGACGAATCGCATATTCACAACGGTAGCATCAAGGTATTCTCCTGCCGCGATTGCAGGATCCAGCATTGATCCAAAAGCAAGTATGGCGATACGGCGTCCTCGCCTTCTTATTTCCGCCTTACCCACAGGCAGTGCCTGCATTGCCTTATCAACTTTAATGCCAGGCCCACTGCCTCGTGGATAACGGACTGCAACAGGTTGATTAAGCATATATCCGGTATACAACATCTGTCGACATTCATTCTCATCTGATGGAGTCATAATAACCATGTCAGGGAGACAACGCAGAAAAGTAAGATCATAGCTGCCGTTATGAGTTGGTCCGTCTGCACCGACCAGCCCGGCTCGATCGATCGCAAACAATACAGGCAGCTTTTGCAGTACTACATCATGTATCAGTTGATCATAGGCACGCTGCAGGAAGGTTGAATATATTGCTACCACTGGTTTCAATCCGTCACATGCCATGCCGGCAGCTACAGTAACACTGTGCTGTTCTGCAATTGCGACATCGAAATAACGATCCGGAAATTCACGTTCGAAGCGATTTAAATCCGAGCCCTCTTTCATCGCAGGGGTGATGGCAACCAGACGCTTGTCCTGTCTTGCCATATCACATATCCATTCTCCAAATACATTACTGTAGGTAAATTTATCCGATTTTGTTGAGGCAAGCATACCCGTGCGCAGATCAAACGGTTTTGAAACGGCATGATACTTTACCGGATCAGCTTCGGCGGGAGCGTATCCCTTGCCTTTCCTGGTAATGATATGCAGAAACTGGGGTCCGTCCAGATTATGAATGTTCCTGATAGTTTCAAGCAGGGTTGGCAGATGATGTCCATCTATCGGTCCGATATAATTAAATCCAAGTTCTTCAAACAAGGTGCCTGGTACTATCAGCCCCTTGATATGTTCCTCTGCTCTTTTGGCTATTTCCCAGACAGGCGGCATGTTTGCCAGCACCTTTTTGCCTTTTTGCCTGACATAAGTATACAGCTTGCCAGACAATATCTGCGCAACCCGGTTTGAAAGTGCTCCCACATTCGGGGAGATTGACATGTTATTGTCATTCAGGATAACCAGCAGGTTACTGCCAAGATCGCCGGCATGGTTCAGGGCTTCGAATGCGAGTCCCGCGGTCATACCGCCATCACCAATAATAGCGGCCACCTTACGTGGTATTCCGGAATGTACACTGGCAATAGACATACCAAGTGCAGCGCTTATTGAGGTACTCGCATGGCCAACACCAAAAGTATCGTACGGACTCTCGTCACGTTTAGGAAACGGGGCAAGCCCGTCCCATTTACGTATTGATTGCAGTTGGTCACGGCGTCCTGTCAGGATCTTATGAACATAGGCCTGATGACCAACATCCCAAACCAGGCGGTCATGAGGGGTATTATAAATATAGTGAAGCGCTATGGTCAGTTCCACAGTCCCCAGGCTCGCAGCGAAGTGGCCACTGTTTTTGCTGGCCCAATGCAACAGAAACTCTCGCAGTTCCCTGGCCAACGGTTCCAGCGCAGATTCCGGTAATTCACGCAGATCTTGCGGTGACTCAATCGTATCCAGGATCGATGTGTGGGTATCTTTTGTCATTAATCATTCATGTCCGATTTCTATTCGATTATATGCATGGCATTAACCTTGTCTGTCCATACAGTATCATATTAATTTTCAGTATATTTTATCTCAAATAACGGGTGGCGTCTCATTGCCTGTCTGCGCAGAGTATCCTGAAACACTGAGCATTCTTTTTTTGGATGCCATTACCTGTAAGCTGTTCCGCAACTAATTCCTGTTTTAAATCTAGCCGACGTACAAACATGACGAATATACGGTTATACTCGAAGTGTTGAGGACGGGTACAACCCGGAATAGTTCACTGTACAACTGGAGAGAGGCTTTAAACCCGATTTATGAGTTCAATAACAAACATATCATTAAAAATTATGCTGTTACTTGCCGCAATCCCACTGATTTCAGCGTGCACCACAACACCGACAATGGATTCCAGTACGGATGTTTATGAAAACGATCCACTGGAACCAACAAACCGGAAGATCTATGCGTTCAATGAAGGAATGGATCGCTATCTCATCAAACCCGTGGCAACAGGATACGCCAAAGTGACACCGGATATCATGCAGACCGCCATAACCAATTTTTTCAATAACATCGGCTATCTGAATGTTATCGTCAATTCATCGTTACAGGGCAAACTTGATCAAAGTCTATCAGATATTTTCCGCTTTTTATTCAATTCAACTCTCGGTGTCGGCGGTCTGTTTGATGTCGCCACTCCAATGGGTCTGCAAGCCCATAATGAGGATCTGGGCCAGACATTTGCGGTCTGGGGCAGTGGTCAGGGTGCCTATCTGACCATACCTTTGTTAGGACCCAATACTGTGCGCGACGCGCCGGATCTGGTAAGCAGCTGGCTACTGGATCCGCTGGCTTACCTGGCCACAACCATATCACTACCGGCAACCGCACTGAATTTAATCAATAAACGCGCCAACTTGCTGGACAGCATGAATATGCTTGATGAGGCCGCCCTGGATCCTTACTCCTTCTTACGCGAGGCCTATCTACAGCAAAGAATTTATCTGATTTACGATGGTTCGCCTCCGGCTGATCCCACCGAGGACATTTTTGGCGATGGAAATATTTGATAATTAACATTATATATATTCTATATGTTATTGATAATATTAATATTATATTATAGTTTACAGGTTCTTTCCCTGCTGGCAGTACTGTCCCGCCACTAGAGATGCTCATCGTCCTTTATTTCAGAATTAATGTCAGGCCGACTCATGCTCGTTCCCTGCTCTAACAGGGAACTCACGACTGGTTTCTTTAACAGCTAAATTTTACTGTCCGGATACAGTCTAATCGGGTATAAACAGATTTACTGTCATTTTTACCTGGTGGTATATTTAAGATGATTTCCCTTATATATTTTATAGTTGAGTAATATTATTAACCTTAAGTTTAAAGAACCGAACTAATGAGCGAAGAGATATTAATCAATGTCAGCCCCCAGGAAACCCGCGTTGCGATTGTCGAAAACGGGCTGCTGCAGGAGGTACACATTGAGCGCACTACCAAGCGTGGCCTGGTAGGGAATATCTTCAAAGGCAAGGTATCCAGGGTATTGCCCGGTATGCAGTCTGCGTTTGTTGATATTGGTCTGGACCGCGCCGGATTTCTGCATGTCTCTGATATCGTCGAAGCCTTTAACGAACTTGAGGGAAATCGAGTTACCAGTATTCAGGATACGGCGATAACCAGCCTGTTAAGGGAGGGCCAACAGATCCTCGTCCAGGTGGTTAAGGACCCGTTGGGCACTAAAGGGGCACGTCTAACTACACGGATTTCCCTGCCCTCCCGTTATCTGGTCTATATTCCTGACCATCCGGTGATTGCCTTGTCACAAAGGATAGAGCAACCCGCTGAAAGGGAAAGGCTCCAGAAAATTATTCTTGATTTTCATAATGATGAACAACAGCTTGCAGTAAATTCTACGGTCAGTAATGTCGTCTTGCATACTGCTGTATACCCATCTGCCTTATTAAAAAAAGGCGGATTTATCATTCGAACTGCAGCAGAGGGTATCGCTGAAACTGAGATCTACAAGGACATTCAATACTTGTATAAACTCTGGGATTCTACCAGCCAGATTGCCAGTCAAGCATCAGCGCCTGAACTGATCTATGAGGACCTGCCATTGGCAATCAGGACGCTCAGGGACCTTGCCCACGCAAAGGTTGAAAAAATCAGGATTGACTCGCGGGAAACCTTCGACCGGGCAAGCCAGTTTACCCGGCAATTTATCCCTGAATGTACCGAACGTCTTGAACATTATACTGGTGATCGTCCGCTTATGGACATGTACTCGGTTGAAGATGAGATACAGCGATCGCTGAATCGTAAGGTCCCCCTCAAGTCCGGCGGTCACATTATCATTGATCAGACAGAAGCGATGACAACCATAGACGTGAATACCGGCGCATTCGTAGGACATCGAAACCATGAAGAAACCATATACAAGACCAATCTGGAGGCGTCACAAACAATCGCCAGACAATTAAGGTTAAGAAACCTCGGTGGAATAATCATTATCGATTTTATCGATATGAAATCTGCCGAGCATAGAAGACAGGTGCTGAGGGCGCTGGAAAAACATCTGGAACATGACCGTACGAAATATATCTTCAGTGAACTGACCTCACTCGGGTTGGTACAACTGACCAGGAAAAGAACCCGGGAAAGCCTGGAGCATATACTTTGTGAACCCTGTCCGGCCTGTAGTGGCAGAGGGAAAATTAAAACTGTAGAAACTGTATGCTATGAGATATTCAGGGAAATAATTCGCGAAGTCAGACAGTTTGATGCACAAAAGCTGCTGGTGGTTGCATCTGAAAAGGTTATTGAAATGCTTATAGATGACGAATCTGCCAATGTTGCAGACCTGGAAGAATTCATAGGCAAACCCATCACACTGCAGGTCGAACTGGAATACACCCAAGAACAGTATGACATCGTCCCGTTCTGACCGGTAAAATATCTTGTCTACCCGATTTTTTAAAGGTATTTATCAACTCGCTGTATATACCATAGGAATTTGTGTACTGCTTGCTGCGGTAACTGCAACATTGCTCAGGATGTTATTGCCAGATATAGGCATGTACCGGAGCGAGATCGAAGCCTGGGTCAGTAAATATACGGATTTCCCGGTCGCAATACATACTCTGGATGCCGACTGGCAAGGCTGGACGCCTTACCTGTATCTGAAAAACATTGATTTACTTAACAAGGCCGGCACCAGTCCGATTATCAATTTTGAATCAGCCCAGATCAGTATTGATCTCGTTGCAACGCTGATTCGGCGCCGGATAATACCGGAACGATTGATAATATCCGATTTTGCTATAACCCTCACCCGGCTTGAAGACGGATCAATGCATATTGCCGGTATTGAACGGGCCAAGTCCCGGCAGCGGGACAACTCCAACAATGAACTTGCCGAGTGGTTGTTCGGCCAGAGAGTAATTGAGCTTCAAAATGCAAAGATCGAATGGGTTGACGAAAAACTTGGGCAAGCCCCGGTAATGCTGACAGACGTCAATCTGGTATTAAGATCCGATGGAAACCGGGTACAGGTCGAAGGTTCTTCCGCACTTCCGTCAGAATATGGAGACCATCTGGGTTTTGCACTGGATGCTACCGGCAATCTGTTGACGTCTGACTGGTCTGCAGAATTGTATATACAGGGTAATAATATAAACCCGGAGATGTGGTACAGAAATTTCTGGCCTGTGGATATCAATCTTACCGGCGGCAGCGCCACTGTGTCAATGTGGAGTAGCTGGAAAAACGCCGGGGTAATAAGTATGAAAGGCAGTCTGGAATATAACGATTTTGAATTCCAGACCGCAGCGGGCAACCGTATGGAAATACAGCGCTTGAACACCCATTTCAACAGCGTAATAAATCCCGATGACAGCTGGTTATTCAACCTCAATATCGATCAATTCACAACGCAGAATGGAGACTGGCAACCTTCCCGGATTAGTTTGTTGGTAGAACCTGAAAACACACGTTACACTCTGAATTTCAACTATCTGAAGCTGGACGATCTGTATCCTGTCCTGTCTACCCTGGCATTCTTACCCGCCGAGACCATGGAGTTAGCCGGCAAGTATCCATTCAAGGGGGAATTGAGTGAAGGCCGTATTATGTATACCCCGAATGCTTCCAGGGCTGAAAAACTGCGGTTTGATATAACGTCCAGTGAGCTGAATCTACCCGTATCCACTACCCTGCCTGTCATTTCCGGCCTTACAGCCAGGGTCCGGGGTACACTTGAAAATGGCAGAATTTCATTCGTTAATAAGGGTGCTGTTATCGAATATTCTGTAGCGGATACCAAACAATCAATACCTCTCGATATCACTGGTGAACTGGTATGGGCAGCTGCAAGTGAGGGATATCTGCTATTTACCGATATGCTGCAGATAAGTAATCAGGAGCTAACTACCCGATTGTCCGGCTCGATCAGTCTTGCCGATACTTGTTGTTATATAAACTTGATAGCAGAGACAGCGGGTACCAGTGTTGATGCCTTTGTCAGAAACCTGCCATACACATCGTCATTTAAACTCCGGGACTGGTTACAGAACTCTGTGCAAAACGGTGAAGTCCATTCGATGAAAACGCTATACAGAGGTCATACCGGAAACTTCCCGTTCGATGACCATACCGGCGTATTCGAACTGAATGTTGAGGTCTCCGATGCCAACCTGAAATATTCGCCTAAATGGCCTGCAATTGAAAAGATTGATGGGGACATCCTGTTTGCAGGTCGGGCCGTGACCATAAACATACGCGAAGGTACAATTTTAGACGCTACTATAAAGTCAGCTATAGCCACCATACCGGATCTGCTGGTCAGACAAAAAACTGTCAATCTAGACGGACAGATCTCAGGAATAACCGCAGACCTGAAAAAATATATTCAGCAAAGTCCATTAGGCACGAACAAGATGCTGGATAAACTGGTTACTGCATTGTCCTCTGACGGCAATGTTGACCTCGATCTTCAGTTATCAGTTCCGCTACGTACACCCTCGAAACAAACACAGGTAAATGGAAAGCTGACGCTTGCAAATACCACGCTGACTTCGGACATACAGTATCTGCAGCTTACTGATATCGCCGGTGAAGTGCTGTTTACCAGAAATTCATTAAATGCCGAGGGTGTAACAGCCAGATATGATAATAATGATATCTTGGTGTCTGTCAGCGGATCTGATACAACTGGAAATAGTCCGGTAACTGTGGTCCTGTCCGGTAACAGCGATAAAAATTTCATCATTAATCAGATTAACCATTATTTTCCGAATATAGCCTTTGTTAACAATGTTCTGGCTGACAAGATTTCGGGTTCAACGGACTGGCAAGCCAGCTTGACCTATTTAAAAGATGGCGAAAACGCTGGATTAAAACGGGTACTGAAGATCAGTTCTGACCTTTACGGAATGAATGTCGGACTGCCACAACCGTTGGAGAAAAATGCCTACAGAAAAACACATCTGGAAATCAGCAAGGATCTGGATGACCAGCAGATACCACTGAAGATCCGCTATGGCGATATTCTGACATCGGAAATTCTGATTGATGCCAGTACCGATTTGCACAAGATCGATATTAATTTCGGGAACAAAACCAGTATGTATCCCAACCATGAGGGTATTCTGCTCTATGGTGAAATCGACCAGCTGGCGCTGGATGAATGGCTTGGTATGTTTGCAGCGAACGGGCAGACCAGTGACAATGACGTGATACCTGTCCAGACTGATCTGATGGTCAATAATCTGTATCTTTTTGGCCAGGAATTTAATGGTACTTCCGTACAGGCCAGCCATGTTGATGACCAATGGAAAATCCTGCTGGGTGGGGAAACAGTCAATGGAGAATTGAGCATTCCCACCGGAGCTGATAAAGAACAACCTATCATCGCCAATCTGAAGACTCTGCATCTGCAGAAATCCAGCAGCGATGGTAATACCACCAGTCATATTAATCCGGCAAAACTCCCATCTGTCACAGCGCATATAGACTCTTTTCATTATGCGGGACTGGATCTGGGTGAAATGGTGCTTGTTGCTGGTGCAGCAGATTACGGGTTATATATCGATACCCTCTCCTTCACCAAACCGTCCTTTACAATTGAAGCGAACGGTAAATGGAACGGTACTGATGGCGGTAACAGTTCAGACTTTACCATACAGGCACATGCAACCGAATTTGACAAGATGCTTGAAACCTTCGGTTATGATCTCGCAGCTGTAAAAAAGGGTGAAACCAGTCTGGCCATAGATGCGAACTGGATCGGTACACCGATGGATTTTTCGCTGGACAAACTGAACGGGAGGCTCGAACTGAAAATAGGCAAAGGTCAGCTCCTGGATATTCAACCGTCTGCAGGCAGATTGTTTGGCTTGCTCAGCCTGCAAACCTTGCCACGCAGGCTGGTCCTGGATTTCAGTGATCTGTTCGGTGACGGTATGGCCTTTGATAAAATTGAAGGCAACTTCGTCATCAAGAATGGCGATGCGTATACAGATGATCTGATCCTGAAAGGTCCCTCGGTTGATATAGCGATCAGCGGGCGTATCGGCCTGTCCAGCCATGATTATGATCAAATCGCGGAGGTTACCCCCCAGATATCTGATAGTCTGGCCGTTGCCAGCGGTTTTTTTGGGCCGATAGGAATCGGTCTGGGTAGTATCCTGTATTTTGCCGGCAACCTGTTTGAACCATTGCAGGACAGCATTAATCAAATCCTGAAATTTAAATATACGATCAGTGGCAGCTGGAACGATCCGGTAATCGAAAAACAAAAAAATACTCCCAAATCCAGTGGTTAGTCCGTATTTAATTCCAGCTTAATCCTGCCAGTTCAATATGCAGTGGAAACCGAATGTAACCGTCGCTGCCATCATCCGTATGGATAACCGGTATTTACTAGTGGAAGAACAATCCAGCAGCGGCATTACTGTGTTCAATCAACCTGCTGGCCACCTGGAAAAGGGTGAAACCCTGATAGCTGCTATCAAACGTGAAGTGCTGGAAGAAACTGCCAGGCAATTCCAGCCAGAATATCTGACTGGCATTTATCTGTGCCCTGACTCTACCTCTGATATAACCTATCTGCGTTTCTGCTTTTATGGCAGTTGCAGCGACCATGATCCAATCATGCTACTTGACACCGGTATAATAAGGAATGTATGGATGACGCTGGAAGAAATGCAGGCCAGTATTAGCAGAATGCGTAGCCCACTGGTGATGCTGTCTCTGCAGGATTATCTTTGCGGCAAGGCGTATTCACTTGATATCCTCAACGCAACTATCCCACCCGGCAAGCAATAACCCAGGCCCGGATGAAAGTTATCGTCGGAATTTCCGGAGGGGTGGATTCAGCAGTTACCGCCTTATTGCTGAAACAACAGGAATTTGATGTTGAAGCCTTGTTCATGAAGAACTGGAACGAACAGTCAGTGAACGGCGGATGTTCCTGGGAGGCGGAAGTTGAGGATGCATTGCGGGTTTGTGAAAAACTGGCCATCCCGCTGAACACCATCGATTTGTCCAATGAATACTGGGAATCGGTCTTCAAGTTATTTCTGCAGGACTACAGTAAAGGTCTGACACCGAACCCGGATATCCTGTGTAACCAGGAAATAAAGTTCAGGGCGTTTATGGAGCAGGCACTGCTACTCGGGGCTGACAAGATTGCCACCGGGCATTATGCCATTATCACTGAAACAGATAATGCCTACCAACTGTTAAAAGGCAATGACACAAACAAGGACCAGTCCTATTTTCTCTGCCGTCTGAACCAGCGGCAATTGTCCCGTTCCCTTTTTCCGGTGGGAAAACTGGATAAAGGTGTGGTACGCAAGCTTGCCGCATCGGCCGGCCTGCCCGTGCATGACAAGAAGGACAGCACCGGTATCTGTTTTATCGGCGAGAGACCCTTCCGTGAATTTCTCAGCCAATACTTGCCCGTGCGCAAGGGTCTGATTCAAACAACAGAAGGCAACACTGTCGGCGAACATGATGGTGCCTGTTTCTATACGATAGGCCAGAGACAGGGGCTTGGAATTGGTGGTGTACAAGGTTCAGACAATGCGCCCTGGTATGTGGCTGACAAGGACATTGAAAATAATGTACTCTATGTCGTGCAGGGTACCGACCATCCGTTACTGTTTCGACGTGAATTGATTGCAAAAAACCTGCACTGGATAGCCGGGGCTCCACCGGATGCCCCATATGCGTGCATGGCCAGGACCCGCTATCGGCAGCCAGACCAGATATGCATAATCGAGTCGATCGAAAACGATGCAGCAACAGTCCGGTTTGAACAGCCGCAACGGGCTGTCACGCCAGGCCAGTATGTTGTCTTTTACCAGGGCGAGATCTGTCTGGGTGGAGGGATTATTCATTCTGCACGGAACTGAACAGGTATTGAGAAATCCTCCAAGGGAACACCTCAAAAAACGGAAAATAAAGCACGTCAAGTCCGAAGCGATCTTCGATTACGGGGACCGGGGGAGTGAACCGATATAGGAATTCTGTGTGACCCCGAGCTCCCTTAGCTACGCTTTCGCGTAACTGTAAAGCCGTGTAGCAACAACATGGTTGGATACTCGGGAAGCATCAGCGGTCAGACCCCGACTCAGGTTTCGTGCTGACAAATTGCTCGGTCAATTCCTGTATGTCCGGATAGATCCAGTCTGACTCGATGAATTCGCCCGCATGCACGCCGATGAAGCGTATCAGTTCGCGAGCCGCATAGGGCAGGCGCCGGTCTTTGCGCGCTACCAAATACCAATTGCTTTCCAGCGGAAATCCATTCACGTCAAGTAGTGCCAGTTGCGCACGGCCCTCCTGCAGCGTGTGCGCGGAAATAACCGACAGACCCAGGCCCGAAGCGACACTCAAATGAATCGCCTCATTGCTAGCGATCTGCATCGTATTACCCAACTCCATGCCGTGCCCGCTGAGCCATGACTCGAACATCATACGTGTCGCCGAACCAGGCTCGCGGACCAGGAAGCGTTCCTGCCTCAATTCGGAAAAAGGTAGCTTTCTTCGCCCTACCGCCCAGTGCCCGACAGGCGCAATAAGCTGCAGGGGATTTTTAAGTATCCGGGTTGCATGTACCGTTGGTCCGCTTGGCGGATGACTGAAAAGGTAGATGTCGTCCTCTTGGCGCTCAAACCGCTCTAGTACATTGGCCCGGTTCCCCACATTGAGCGTCACACCGACCCGAGGAAATTGTTTGCAAAACGGACCCAACAAACGCGGCAAAATATATTTGGCCGTCGTCACAACACCGATTCGCACATGGCCCAAGTTCCCACCCCTGGCTTGCTCAAGCACGCCGTTGAAGTCATCGAACCGCCCAAGCACATCGCAAGCGGCGCCATACAACTGTTCACCCACATGGGTGGGGACCGTTTTGCCATCGCGACTTTCGAGCAGAGGCTCGCCGACCACTTCCGTCAAGCGCTTGAGTTGTAGCGACACAGTTGGCTGCGTCAGATGCAGGGCCCGTGCAGCGGCCGAAATCGTGCCTAAACGTATGACCTGTACATACACCTGCAGCAGGCGAAAACTAAGGTGGCGGATATCCATAGATAATTATCTATTCTATTGTATTAATAAATTTATTATTCAATATACCTAAAATATTCCAGAATCGCCACTTTCTCAACAACCAGAGGCTGCATGCCAGATATTGTAATTGCGTTTTTTGCGCTGGGCCTGTTCGCAGGGCTGGTGAAGTCGGACTTGAAAGTGCCAGTCTCGTTTTATGACACCCTCACCATTTTGTTGATGCTGGTGCTGGGTCTGAAAGGAGGCATGGCGCTGCACGGTAAGTTTGAATTATCGATGTTGCCCGAGCTGCTTGCAGTCGCAGGACTCGGTCTGGTCCTGCCTTTGTTGTGTTACCCCGTGCTGCGTATGATGGTGCGACTATCGCCAGACGACGCCGCCAGCATTGCCGCCCATTACGGCTCGGTGAGCGCAGGGACATTCGCCGTGGTGCTCAACCTGGTTGAGCGTGCCAATCTGCCCATCAGCCCGCAGACCACGCTGTATCTGGTCATGCTGGAGTTACCGGCCATCGTCGTGATGATAATCTGGCAACGCCGCATGAGCGGTCAACAGAAACGGGGCGGCGTACTGCACGAGGCGCTGACAAACCGTGGTGTGCTGCTGCTAAGTGGCGGCGTATTGATCGGCTATCTGTACGGGCCGTCCGGCCTTGAGCCATTGCAGACCGTGCTGATAGATGGCTTCAAGACCATGCTATCGCTGTTTCTGCTGGAGATGGGTCTGTGTGCAGCACGCGTTTGCTTGCCTCTACCGTGGCAGCACTGGCGTCTGCTTGTGTTCGCTGCTCTCGCTCCGTTCGCGCTGGCGTGGTCAGGTATCGGATTGGCGATCTGGTTCCATCTACCAGAGGGCAGCGCCCTCGTGCTGGCGACGTTAGCGGCAAGTGCGTCTTACATCGCGGCACCGGCTGCGATCCGGACTGCTATTCCCGGGGCAAATGTTGGTCTGGCTATCATGGCTGCACTGGGTGTGACATTCCCAGTCAACATATTGATCGGCCTGCCGATTTATCAACGCTGGGTCCACTATTTTTACTAAAAGGATGACTTCAATGAATGCGACAGTTGCTATTGTTATGGGATCGCGCAGTGATTGGGAAACCATGCGCGTGGGAAGCGAACTCCTGACCGAATTTGGTGTACCGTGGCGGGCCGAAGTGGTCTCAGCACATCGGACTCCACAACGGCTATTCAGTTTTGCCAGCGGCGCACAAGTCAGCGGTTTTCGCGTAATCATCGCTGGTGCAGGCGGTGCGGCACACTTACCTGGAATGGTGGCGGCACTGACCCCCTTGCCAGTGCTTGGCGTTCCGATACAAAGCAAAGCACTGAACGGCCTTGACAGCCTGTTATCGATTGTCCAGATGCCGAAAGGCGTTGCAGTCGGCACGCTAGCCATCGGCACCGCAGGCGCCTTCAATGCTGCACTTCTCGCCATACAAATCCTGGCATTGAACGATGTTGAGTTAGCGGCCGCGCTCGCACAATGGCGCGAGCGACAAACTCAAGAGGTGTTGGACCATCGTGAGTTAGAACAGCAATGATGCGTGCCGCTATATTGGGCAACGGACAACTTGGTGCCATGCTTCAGCAGGCAGGGCAACGCATCGGTGTTGCTGTTGATCTACTGGACGTCGATACCGGCGAAGTCCCCTCCGCCGGGATACCCATCAGTTCAGAACGCGAACACTGGCCAATCAATTCGTTTACCACAGCCCTGCAGCAGCATCCTGGATGGCTCAACAGCATCGCCTATAAAGCCTTGACTGATCGCAGGTGCCAGAAAGCTTTGCTGAATCAATTGGAATTGCCGACGGCAGCCTGGTACGTTCCAACCATAGAGACAAAGATGGCGCTGCATGATCGGTTGGGAGCAGATGTCTTCCTGAAGCGCGCAACAGGTGGCTACGACGGCCGAGGTCAGGTACGTTTACGTCGAACGCAGCCGGTCGAGTTTCCACAGTGGGTCGGGGAATCCATCGCAGAGAGTGCAATCACCTTCGATGCGGAAGTGTCCCTGATCGCGGCTCGTAGCGCAGATGGTCGGATCGTTTGCTATCGCCTTACCGAGAATTTTCATCGCGACGGAATACTGGTCATCAGCCTGAGCCAGGAAGACCGCTTCGCCAACCTGCAACAGCGTGCTGAGAATATGATGGCCCGCATCATGGAGCGGCTCGATTATGTCGGCGTAATGGCGATTGAATATTTCGTCGTGAATGACGATTTGCTGATCAATGAAATCGCACCTCGTGTTCACAATTCCGGTCATTGGACCCAGGCTGGTACGTCGATCAGCCAGTTCGAGCTGCATGTGCGTGCGATCTGTAAACTGCCATTACCGCAACCCGAGCAGGGCAAATACAACATGATGGTCAATCTGATAGGGATACCCTACGATATTCGCTGGCTTTCGCACGGCGCCGCGCAACTACACTGGTACAGCAAGACGTTTCGGCAGGGTCGCAAGATGGGGCACCTCAATTTCCATCATTCGAGTCCCGATAAGTTGGCGGCCTGGTTGCAGGAAGTGGATTTTCCACAGTACTACGATGAGGCAGTAGCGTGGGCGCTTGCAAGGCTTTTGCGCTGAATCGGTTGCAGACCGACACGGCGTGTCTGTCACGACTATGCCTGGCAGCTGGTGTCATAGATATTTCATAATACTTAAACCCCATTTTTCCACTGTCACGCCGGTATGAAATATCGCATAATAGGGACACTTACGAACCATTCTATTGAATACCGGAGTTATCGATGAAAAACAGTTTTAATGCCAAATCAACGCTGGATGTTAATGGGAAAAAATATCAGTTCTTTTCGCTGCCATCGATAAATAACCAGGGCGATGTAGCCACACTCCCCTTTTCGCTGAAGGTACTGCTCGAAAATCTGTTAAGACATGAAGACGGCCTCAATATTACCCGCGAAGACATCCAGTCACTCGCAAACTGGAACCCGGCCAGTCAACCTGATACCGAAATCGCATTCACCCCTGCCCGCGTACTGATGCAGGACTTTACCGGTGTCCCGGCAGTTGTCGACCTCGCCGCGATGCGCGATGCCATGAGTAAACTAGGTGGCAATCCGGACAAGATCAATCCGCTCTCTCCGGCCGAACTGGTCATTGACCATTCAGTCCAGGTCGATCATTACGGTACTGCAGACTCGCTGGAAAGGAATGCAGCTATCGAATTTGATCGTAACGAGGAACGCTATGAGTTCCTGCGCTGGGGCCAGAAGGCATTCTCAAACTTCAAGGTTGTCCCACCGGATACCGGTATTGTGCATCAGGTCAATCTGGAATATCTGGCACGTACGGTGTTCTCGGTTGAAAAGAACGGCGAATTGTATGCCTATCCTGACACACTGGTTGGCACCGATTCACATACTACCATGATCAACGGTCTGGGCGTGCTCGGATGGGGTGTCGGCGGTATTGAGGCTGAAGCCGCCATGCTCGGCCAACCGATTACGATGCTGATACCGCAGGTCATCGGATTCAAACTGACCGGCAAGCTGGTGGAAGGTGCTACCGCAACGGATCTGGTCCTGACCGTGGTCGAAATGTTAAGGAAAAAAGGTGTTGTCGAAAAATTCGTCGAATTCTTTGGTGAAGGCCTGAACCATCTGCCACTCGCTGACCGTGCCACGATTGCGAATATGGCACCGGAGTATGGCGCAACCTGCGGTATTTTCCCGATTGATAATGAAACAATCAATTACCTGAGGCTGACGGGCCGTCCCGACGATCAACTGGCACTGGTTGAGGCCTATGCGAAGGCACAGGGTATGTGGCGTGATTCCAGCAGCCCTGTCGCCAGATACACGGACGTGCTGGAACTGGATATGGCAACCGTGGTACCCAGTATCGCAGGCCCGAAACGTCCACAGGACAGGATCACGCTCGCAAATGCCAAACAGACAGTCGCCAAACACCTGCAGGACACGCGCATGGGTAATGAACTGTCTGCGCATGTCGTCCTTGACGATGACGTATCGTTTAATCTGCGTGATGGCGATATTGTTATCGCAGCCATTACCTCCTGCACGAACACGTCCAATCCAAATGTGATGGTCGGTGCCGGATTGCTGGCGAAGAAGGCCTGTGAAAAAGGCCTGAAGGTTAAACCCTGGGTCAAGACCAGCCTCGCCCCCGGGTCGCTCGTGGTCCGCAATTATCTGGACAAGGCCTGTCTGTCCGGCTACCTGAATCAGCTGGGATTCAATATCGTCGGCTATGGATGTACGACCTGTATCGGGAATTCAGGTCCATTACTGGAACCAATCAGCCTTGCGATCAAGGAATCGGACCTGATTGTCAGTTCGGTTTTATCAGGCAACCGCAATTTTGAAGGCCGGATCCATGCCGAGGTGAAGATGAATTTCCTTGCATCCCCGCCGCTGGTCGTCGCCTATGCAATAGCCGGCACCATGAAGATTGACCTGACCCGCGAACCGTTGGGACAGGACGCCAACGGCCAGGATGTGTATATGAAGGACATCTGGCCGAGCCAGAAAGAGATTGCAGACACGATTGCCGCTACCATTGATTCAGGTATGTTCCAGAACAGCTATAAGAGTGTGTTTACCGGTGATGCGCGCTGGGCAGGGCTGACTGTATCGGAATCGAACCGTTATATATGGAACAACAAGTCCACTTACATCCAGAATCCGCCCTATTTTAATGATATGCAAATCAAGGCGAAGCTGGTTGCGCCTATCTATAATGCCAGGATACTGGCACTGCTGGGTGACAGTATAACCACTGACCATATTTCCCCCGCTGGTAACATCAAGAAAGACAGCCCGGCAGGAAAATACCTGATGGAGAATGGAGTTGATCCCATCGATTTTAATTCATATGGTTCCCGTCGAGGCAACCATGAAGTCATGATGCGTGGCACATTTGCCAATATCAGAATACGCAATCAGCTTGCCCCGGGTACGGAAGGTGGCTGGACCTGTTATCAACCGTCCGGTGCGCAAATGACAATCTATGATGCCTCAATGCAATACCAGGCAGCCGGCGTACCCTTGATTATTATCGCCGGAAAGGAATACGGTACAGGATCCTCAAGAGACTGGGCGGCCAAGGGTACCATCCTGCTTGGCGTCAGGGCTGTCATAGCTGAAAGCTTCGAACGTATCCATCGTTCCAACCTGGTCGGTATGGGTGTACTGCCATTGACATTTATGCCGGGTGAAAATGCAACTTTCCATGGATTGACTGGCAAGGAATCCTACAGTATTGAAGGTTTTGATACCGGCGCAAAGGAAGTGACTGTCGTCGTCAGACCGGACGCTGACAAGGCGATTAGATTCAAGGCCACCGTTCGCGTTGATACACCGAAGGAATGGGAATACTACAACAACGGCGGGATCCTGCAGTATGTACTGAGGCAGCTGGCGGCGTAAACAAGTCGCTAGTTGCTGGTCGCTAGTTTAATCGGGGACAGGTTTAGGCCTGTCTTCAGTTAAATAAAGATGTCACTTTTTTGGGTGCCGTCTGTCGTTAAACCGGATATAGTGCAATATCCATAGAACATACGACTCTGCAGTGGAGTAAGCGTAATGATAAAAACGCAGAACCTCACGTACCTGATCCATCAGCCTGCCCAGTTTGGGGACAAAATCCTTCATAAACACCTCCTTGTGTTTTGTAACATTTCTGCACGGTTATCCAGATATTATGCAGATATCCGTGCAGTTCTTGTGTTTTGTAACATTTCTGCATGGATATCCAGTTATTTGGTAGATATCCGTGCAGATACCGCACAGTATAGTAGAAAATTAACTTGCAGCCATCCTGTCAAGTTAATACATAGTTGGGCGTCAAAGGAAGGATCGTGACTACCGCATACACCATTGTCAATCTTCAACAAGGAACTGCTGAGTGGCTTGAGTGGCGCAGCAATGGCATTGGCGCATCGGATGCTCCGGCTATTATGGGTGAGAACCCGTGGAAAAACTCAGATCATCTACTTTCAGAAAAAGTCGGCACAGCCGAAAAGTTTGCGGGCAACGCGGCAATGGCAAGAGGCACCGCACTTGAGCCAGAAGCTAGAAAGCAATACGAGGCAATCAGCAAGGTTTGCGTTGCTCCCGCTTGTCTCCAAAGCAATAAGCACAGTTGGCAGCGTGCCAGCGTAGACGGCTTGGCAGCCGATGGGAACGTAGTGGTAGAAATCAAATGCGGCGAAAGTGTATACAAAAGGACGGCGCGCAGTCGACAGGTGCCGAGTTATTACATCGGGCAGCTTCAGCACATTTTGGCGGTTACTGAGTTGCCGTACATCGATTTCTTCTGCTGGTTACCTAATCTTCCGGAAATTCACCTGAGCATCAAACGGGACGATCGCTATATCGCTCGGCTAATTGTCGCGGAGCAGGCATTCTGGCAGCAGATCATGAAGAAAAAAGGGTAGTAATGATGTCCAGCAATGTGCTCCAACAGGGGCGGCGACCTGGGTTAAGGCGTTTGGCGTAGGCTTCACAAAAAACATTTGCCACCGGGTATGCACATGAATAATTGCCACGAGGAAGTAACTTGGGTCGATAGCTACTATGAAGCTCTGGAATTTTTCTACTGGGAACCTCAGCACCTCGGGAAAAAGAAACATTCCGATGCGGAGTTCGATACCGCACCAAAGGTTAGGAAGCACCTTCGGAAGATGGAAGTAACCCTTAACCAAAACCTTCGCCAGTTTTTTCTGCTAGCACCAGATTCTCTTCGCAACGAGCTATTCGGTAGACTATTTGGGAGAACTCTTCAAGGTTGCCTTTCATTGGAGGGACGCGATGTAGATGAAGAATTCAGACTTCAAAACTCGATGCAACCGAACTTCCTGTTCACATCAAAAGCCCACACAGTAGCGTTAGAGATGAAGCTTGGTTCCAAGAGCAGCCTTACTCAGGTACTCAAGTACGCATTGCGCGGACTGGCGGTCGAACTAAAGCTTGGCTCGGAGAAAGAACATTTCCTCGGATTTCTTGGTGCCGGCAGTTTCTCCAATCAGTGGAAGGAGCGATTTGATTCAGTCGAAGGATTGCGACAAGCTCTCGCAGAAGTTGACTGCGCGCCTTTTCTGGAGAAGCAACCATTGCATTTTCGCGATCACGCACCGCGCTTCGCCAAAATAATGAAAAGCCTATCTTTCTGTTTCGTAACATATGAAGAACTTGCGGGCTACCTGCTTCGCGAATCTCCTCTGCCGTCTGACGTATCACCTAGTGCGCAGGTTTACAGAAAGTTGATTGAAGGCGTGATCGGAGAGCTTCAGCTCAGAAAGTTGATGGCATGACGCCCAACCCGGCAGTCCACGCGGACGCTGCGCGATAAAGCCGCGCAGCGCCGGTGACTTCTACGTTAGATTTCAATGGACGCACCTGAGCTTCATCGCACAAGGCCCACAGACATAGCCTTCCGCGACCCTCTGTCAGAAGGGGACGGATTCTGATATATCCCCACGAAGTTTCATGATTTCCATTGTTTTAGCATGTCATGTTGAATCAGTTTAATGGCCTGTTTTAGCTCATGTTGAGTGAAGTGTATTTTTCCCTGGGCGAGGATCAAACAGCCTAAATAAAACAGCGACAACACCCGGTATTGTCTTACCGTATTGGCCTGATAGTGGTAATGCAGCTGTTGTTCCTCAGCCCATCGCCCCGTTAACCACACGACCAGTGTCGCCAACATTCCCACCAGCAATAAATTCGCCAATCGCTGCGGGGAGCGTGACCGGGTCTGGCTCAACGCAAAGCCGGTACGCTGATTCTTGATGTCACGAAAGGCTTCCTCTATTTGCATGCGTGTGCGATACAGCTGGATGACCTGTTTCGCTGACATATCCTCAGGCCCCAATGACGAGACCAGCAACCAGGGTGAATCTTCGCGCAGGGCATTTTTCTGGCTGTGTCGGGAGCGTGCCCGTTGTCCACGTTTCGTGATTTTATGACGCCCCCGGTTAGTTTGCTTATAGATATAAAGATGACTGGTAAAGGGGTTTGAGCGCACCAGCTCTACCTCCCCTTCATAGCGTGGAACAGCGGTCGCTTGAGCATAGAGTGTTTTACACTTTATCCAGTCCTCCTCCACCGTTTCCCGGTATAGCACATTTTGTCGGATCCGACCCAGGTAATCCCATCCGAGTTTCTGTACAGCCCTGAACCAGGGGCCAATAAATCCGGCATCGGTAATAATAATCGGACAGCTATCCTCAGACAAAAAACTGTGTAACGTCTGCAGAAACTGCTTGTGGACACGCGCCTTGCCGTAATCGGATAACGGATGGACTTCCTCATATAACGTCAACGCCCGACCGCCCACCGGCACCGAGGCGCGTAATAACTGTTGGCGGCGGTCATGACTGTAATCGGACCAGTCCACCAGGATTAACGGTCGCTTGGCCTTCCCCAGCAGTGTCTGTGCAACAGACCGATAAATAACAGGAACTTCGCTGGTTAACTGTGAATTGCCGATTAACCGGTCGCTCTGTTTAATCGCGTGTTGCATGTCAATGCTACGTGGCAAACAACGCCCCAGACCCGTGACCGTGAGGGTGTGCCCCCGCACCAGACTTTCAATATTATCCATCAATGCACTCAGGCGAGTCGCATGAATTTGCGGACAGTTTTTTACCAGTAATTGGTGTACTATTTTCAGTGCATGCAGGGTGAGTCTCCTGTGTGATTTTAAAGTTGCTAACTTCATTTGATCACAATTCATCATGCATGTTCCCGGACAAAATCCGGTGTCCAGCTAACCGATTGTTTTTGATAGATTTTTTATTTAGTTTTGTGGGGATACTTCAGGGACGGATTTATTTTTCATGTTTGGTACTTTCCCATCCATTACATATTGGCAATGTAATAGTTATCCCACTCACCAGCAACTAGCGACTATCCGTCAATGCACCTTCGCCCCGGCACTCTCCCCCTCCGGCAGTCGCCATTCAGTCTGCGAGCATGCCTGCGTCAACAGGTTATAAAACATGAATAGTAATGACTTGTTCAGGTTCAAATTAACACCTTTGCCATTTTCAGGCAGGATTTCCAGTGCCAATACCGAATCTGCAGTGGACTTGTAGTTGATCTTGTAAGCGAGGATACCGGTCTGTCCAAGCGGATAATCGACAATCTTTTCCGCTTCATACGGTTTTTCCATCGCGCCCTGTTTGAACATATTTTTGGTTTCAGTCGTGGATGCCAGCGTTGGAATACCGCCCAGTTTATCAATTTCCCTGTTTAACAGACCCAGCAGTATCCCGGTAAACTTGCGGGTCAGCCAGATCCTGAATTCAATACCCTGCTTCGTATTGATGCGCATCATTAAACGATCTTCGACCGGGACGTAGCTGATGTTAATCTGGTGTAACTGGTCTGACATGAATCAATTCTACAGGGAAAAGGCCACTGTTTTTAAATAATACAAGAGTCACATGGCCTGCCCTGCGCGAAATTGCAGGGCTATTTCCGAATGACAGAAAAGTTATTACCAGAATGTAGTCCAATCGGTAGTGGCTCAGTTTGAAATAATCCCAATATTCTGTCCTTTCGAAGGAGCCCATTCGACTTCGCTCAGGGCAGCCTCCGCGACTGAGAAATCTTGCCATTCTGAACTATAAAGATCCCTCGACTGCGCTCGGGATGACAAACTGATCCACTACCGTCCAATCCTGCTCACTATTGCAGTCCGCCACCTTTTTGCAATAAGGCATCGATCTTGAATTCCAGATCCCGCATCTCCATTGTTTTGACGATATAGTCATCACAACCTGCGGCAAAGGCCTTTTTCTTATCTTCCGCTGACTCAGACCCTGTCAGCACAATAATCGGATGTTTAAATCCGCTGGTCCGCAGGGCTTTGATTACAGTAAAGCCGTCCAGATCAGGCATACGCAGATCCATTAATATCAGATCGGGGGAGGATTCCTTGCAGATACGCAATGCCTCCTTGCCACCGTGGGCAACCTTCAGATTGTAACCGGATTTCGCCAGTATCAACTGGACCAGTTCAATAATATCCTCATTATCATCTGTCAACAGCACTGTCTTCATTACAGTTCCTCCGGTTAACCCAGTACAGGTTTATTCGACAATACCACCTTTCACCAGTGCTGCCGGGTCAAGCAATCGATCCAGTTCAGCATCAGTCAAATCCGTCATTTCCCTGGCGACATCCCGTATCGGCAGGTTACGCGCATAGGCCTCTTTGGCTATTTTGGCACCCTTTTCATAACCAATCACGGCATTTAATGCGGTGACCAGTATCGGATTCTTTACCAATGCCACATTCAGTTGAGCATGGTTTACCGTGAATCCGCTCATGGCCTTGTCAGCCAGCAATCTGGAGGAGTTGGCCAGTATTTCGATACTCTGGGCCAGATTATAGGCAATGACCGGTAACATCACGTTCAACTGGAAATTACCGGACTGGCCGGCAATTGTGATGGTAACGTCATTACCGATAACCTGGGCGCAGACCATGCATACCGATTCGGGGATAACGGGATTCACCTTGCCTGGCATGATACTGCTGCCCGGCTGCAATGGCGGTAATGCGATTTCACCCAGACCTGCCAGAGGTCCACTGTTCATCCATCTAAGGTCATTACCAATCTTCATCAAGCTGACACTGATGGTTTTCAACTGGCCGCTCATTTCCACTGCGGCATCCTGGGTGCTCAGACCCTCGAAAAAATTGGTCTTAGGTACAAAGTTTATCGAGGTTGTCGCTGACAGTTTTTTTGCAAATATTGCAGCGAGTTGCGGATGTGCGTTGATGCCGGTACCGACTGCTGTACCGCCCTGCGGTAACATACTTAATCTTTTGCTGGCATCCTGAATCCTGGCAATACCGTGCCTGATCTGGGTCTCCCATGCGCTCAGTTCCTGACCCAGCGTCAATGGCATCGCATCCATAAGATGGGTCCGTCCTGTTTTAACAACATTTTCAAGTTGCTTCGACTTGATGGAGATGGTTTTCGCCAGATGTTCCAGCGCAGGTAACAGTTGCTGGTGGACCATCAAGGTCCCACTGACATGGATGGCAGTCGGAATAACATCGTTACTGCTCTGACCCATATTGACATGGTCATTCTGATGTACTGGTTTACCCAGTTGCCTGGAAGCAAGATTCGCAATCACCTCATTGCAGTTCATGTTTGTACTCGTCCCGGATCCAGTCTGGAAGATATCCACGGGAAACTGCCCATCATATTTGCCGTCTGCCACTTCCAGAGAGGCCTTTACTATCGCCGCAGCCATGTCCTTGTCCAGCAGGCCAAGTTCGCAATTGGCCTCTGCAAGCGCCGCCTTGATTAATCCGAGCGCACGAATAACGCCGCGTGGCATTCGCAATCCGCTAACAGGAAAATTTTCAACTGCACGCTGGGTCTGTGCCGAGTAGAGGGCATCATCCGGGACCTTGATTTCCCCCATGCTGTCTTTTTCAATCCTGTAGCCTTTGGTTTCCATGCTACTGCCTCCTGTTATCTTATTTCTTTGCTGTATATAATTTACGGGCAGAGATCTAAATTTGAAAACACCACCCTGGGTAAACTGTGATAGCCTATAATAATGGATATCTCTTTATTTTCAATCAGTTAACATACGATCAAGCTAGAAATGCCGGTAACCAGAACCGGATATCTGCCTGTCACTACCATCAGCCGCCAGCCAGCGAATTCCAGGTTCACTGCTTATCTGACCTATACGGGTAAACCCGCAATCTGTATTTTTCATGGCCTGTTCCAGCAAGGGCCGATGGCGTGTTGGCACGGTAAAACAGAGTTCATAGTCATCCCCGCTGCAGAGCGCATATTTCCACATGGCATCTTCGTCCAGTTTTTTCAGCATTTCATACGCCGGTATTGCCGCAAGTTCTATACGTGCACCGACCGCACTCGCCTTCAGCATATGGGCCAGATCTGCGGCCAGACCGTCTGATATATCAATTCCCGCACTGGCACAAGAGCGTACCGCGATTCCAGTCCGGACACGCGGTGCTGGCCGGTTCAGGCGCTCGAGACATGCTTGCGGTGGTGTTGTCCGGCTGGTCTTATCCTCCAATATCGCAAGTGCGTACGCGGCCATACCAAGCTGCCCGGTCACATAGATATCATCACCCGGTTTCGCAGCGGAACGTTTTAATGCCTGGCCGGACGGGACCGTCCCCATAATCGTGATCGTTATCGATAACGGCCCGTGCGCGATATTTCCCCCAATCAGGGCCACTTTGTATTGATTGGCCAGTGCAAACAGACCGTCAGCAAACTTACGCAGCCAGCCTAGATCATTGTCAGGTAGTGTCAGCGCCAGCGTCATCCAGGCAGGACTGGCCGCCATTGCAGCCATATCACTCAGATTGACTGCCAGTGATTTATAACCTATGTCATAGGGATCGGCGTCAGAAAAAAAATGGACACCACTTACCAGTGTATCGGTGGAAACCAGCAGTTGCTGGCCAACCGGAACCTCAATGATCGCTGCGTCATCCCCGATTCCGCATATGACATTTTCACCTGTCAGCGCGTTTGCCTTGAATACCTGTTCAATAATATCGAACTCCGAAACAGGCATGGCTGTGTTCTGCTCAGTGGCTGCTTAACTCAGTGGGACGGAATTTACGGGCAATCCTGTCCAGTACTCCATTGATATATTTATATGACTCTTCTGCACCGAACATCTTGGCCAGATCCACCGCTTCATTAATAACGACTCGACAGGGAATTTCCTGCAAATACATCAGTTCAAACGCGCCCAGATGCAATACTGCATTTTCCACAGGATCCAGCTCGTCGCATGGCCGATCCAGCAGCGGCCCCAGTTGCTCGTCTATATCAATCCTGTATGCAGCCATTCCATGCATGGCACGGTCAAAATACTCTATATCGGCCTTTTTTAATTCTGCCCGATCAATTTTGAATTCATTGATGATCTCGGCAATGGGCCGCTCGGTCATTATCCACTGATAATATGCCTGTACTACCGATCGTCTGGATCGGATACGTGCGTGCTTTGAATATCCCGGCTTGATGTCCATCATTCATTGTCCGATTTTTCTCATTACGCTAATCATTTCCAGTGCCGCCAGTGCTGACTCTGAGCCCTTGTTACTCTCTTCATCTCCTGACCTGTCCAATGCCTGTTGCACATGATCCACTGTCAATACGCCAAATATAACCGGTAACCCGGAATCGAGCGATATCTTTGCAATACCATTCGAGCATGCCTGTGCAATTAAATCAAAATGGGGGGTTTCACCCCGGATTATTGCCCCGAGTGTAATGATCACACTGTGTTTACCTCGTTCCGCAAGCCTTTTGACAGCGACAGGAATCTCGAATGCACCAGGGACCGTTACCAGTGTTATCGCACTGTTATCGACGCCAGCGGCATTCAAAGTCCTCAGACAGGCCTGCAATAACCTGTCCACGATATAACTGTTATATTTGCTGATCACGATGCCAATACGACAATCTTTAATATTCCCATCTGCCTCAATCTTGATCATTCCGGTTGACATCACAATTCCCTAATTGGTTATGTAGTCCACAATCTCGAGGCCAAACCCGGAAATTGCATGGTATCTTTTCCGGGAGCTCATCACTCTCATCTTTTTTACACCGAGATCTGACAGGATCTGGCATCCAAGCCCGATAGTCCGGAATTCCCGGCTGCTTTGTTTGGCATCTACTCCAGCAGGTTCCGGCTGACTGATACTGCGAATCTGTGCAATGACCGAATCTGCCTCAATCTGATTACAAAGTATAACCAGCACGCCGTTATCTTCTTTTGACAGTCGCTCCAGTACATCACGCACAGGCCAGCTTCTTTTCAATATGCCTCCGGTCAAGTCAAATACCGGATTTTCAATATGCACCCTGACGGGTATCGGTATTTCCGGATTGATCGTTCCCCTGACCAGCGCGAAGTGCAAATCATTTTTCAGGCTGTCCTTATAGGTGTACAACCTGAATTCGCCAAACTCTGTAGAGAAAGCAGATTCGGTCATACGTTCGATGGTCTTTTCATTCTCGATCCGGTAACGGATTAAATCAGCAATCGTGCCGATCTTCAGCCCGAACTGTGCCGCAATTTTTTCGAGATCAGGTCTTCTCGCCATCGTGCCGTCTTCATTCAGAATCTCGACGATGACAGCCGCCGGACTGAACCCGGCCAGCCTGGCCAGATCACAACCAGCCTCGGTATGACCTGCACGTGACAAGACCCCGCCAGGATGTGACATCAATGGGAATACATGGCCGGGTTGTACCAGATCAGACGGTCTGGCATCAATCGCAACCGCTTTTTGGATCGTGAGTGCGCGATCTGCAGCAGAAATCCCGGACGTCACTCCTTCTGCCGCTTCTATCGAGACCGTAAAATTGGTACTCGTATCTGAATAGGTGCTCTTTGCCATCAATGGCAGATTCAGCCGACGGCAGTGTTCCTTGCTCAATGGCAGACAAATCAGGCCGCGCCCATAACGCGCCATGAAATTGATATCTTCCGGGCGGACACACTCCGCGGCGAGCATAAAGTCCCCTTCGTTTTCCCGGTCCTCATCATCCATCAGGATGACCATCTTGCCGGACCGGATTTCGGCGATTAATTCTTCTGTATTATCAAGCGACATTAAAATATCCAGACTGGCTGTTGACTATAGCAACAGTATATCGACAACGACAGGTTTTGTATCTATGGATCACATCAGTTTGTCATCCTGAGCGAGCGTAGCAAGTCGAAGGGTCTTTGGTAAGATGCATCAATTGGCGGAGCCTGCCCTAAGCACTCTGCG
>JBCKWF010000005.1:0-34246 GCA_038922895.1 Gammaproteobacteria bacterium | reverse complement strand
TGCTACAGCCAGTATGAAACACGTTTTCTCGGAACTCTCCCGAAAATTTACTGAACTGATGGATGTATTGTCAGAAGTTGCAGAAACCTCCAATCCGGGTAGTAACCACGATGTACTGAAGCTATATGAGATCTGGCTGAAGTCTGGCAGTCGGCACGCCGCAGAAAAACTGAAGCAGGCGGGTATCCATGTCATTATAACAAAATAAACTCCACACTGATGCGAGTCAGGGAAAAGGCCGGTTTCTCTCTGCCGCATTCAGAGTGGGCTGCAGTCCATCTACGAGCTGGATATCACCCATAATATCGATGACTATCTGATTACGAGTGAGGTCCTGTTGCAGCAGCTCGATACGGGCAGTTCCAACAGGAATGCCAGGGAAAAACTTCTGGTTTTAGAAGATGAAGAAGGTCTTAAGCTTTCGCTGTATATAGATAAAAAGGTGCTGGGTCATTTCGAAAGGCACAATCCGTTTGATCAACTCGATGATCTGAACGTCCAGGAGTTTTGTCTGATCCTCGAAGGTATCAGCCATTTTATTTATCTGGTGTGGAATGCTGCGTATGATCGACCTGTCAGTCTGATGGAGATGGAGCTGCAGGCTGAAATCGACAAATTTATAATGTTAATGCATTGCCTCTGGAGCTGCAGGCGTATACGCCTGCGCGCGGGCAGTTGGCGCGTCTATTGTTTGATTCGAACCGCTACCACACCGACCTTGAGTGCCGAAGAGTTGAAACGTTATCGTGACGCGACAAACTATGCCAGGAAATATTGTCAGCAGCTTGAGGTGCAATATGCCGACCAGCGCAACCGCACCGGGCTATTGGCCAAATTAAGGAAGCTTTACCGGCTTACCTGCAGGGAAAAGCTGAGGCGGATACTACAGCCTCACTGACGTTTCATTGCGTCGAAAAATTCAGCGTTGTTTTTGGTTGACTTGAGCCGTTCCAGCAGGAACTCCATCGCTGCAAGTGGTTCCATAGGATGCAGCAACTTACGCAGGATCCACATCTTCTGCAGCTCATCCTGGGTTGTCAGCATCTCTTCACGACGTGTGCCTGAACGGTTGATATGGATTGCAGGATAGATACGTTTTTCCGCAATCTCCCTGTCCAGATGCAGTTCCATGTTGCCGGTACCCTTGAATTCTTCATAGATAACATCATCCATTCGGGATCCGGTGTCGACCAGCGCGGTTGCAAGTATGGTCAGGCTGCCGCCTTCCTCGATATTACGAGCTGCCCCGAAAAAGCGTTTCGGTTTTTGCAGCGCATTTGCGTCCACACCACCGGTCAATACCTTGCCTGATGCAGGTACAACTGTGTTATAGGCCCGCGCAAGACGGGTAATGGAATCAAGCAGGATAACGACGTCCTTTTTATGTTCAGTCAGTCGTTTTGCACGCGCAATCACCATTTCAGCAACCTGTACATGGCGGCTTGCCGGTTCATCAAACGTACTTGAAATAACCTCACCTCTGACTGAGCGGGCCATTTCTGTGACCTCCTCGGGACGCTCATCTATCAGCAGGACAATCAGGTGACAATCAGGGTGATTATTGGAAATCGAGTGGGCGATAGACTGTAGGATCATCGTTTTACCGGCCTTCGGCGGAGACACAATCAGTCCGCGCTGTCCTTTTCCTATCGGAGCGAACAGGTCGATAATGCGTGGTGTCAGGTCTTCTGTACTACCGTTACCGATTTCCAGTTTTAATCGCTTATTCGCAAACAGTGGCGTCAGGTTTTCAAACAGAATCTTGTTTTTTGCCTTCTCCGGCGATTCGAAATTGATCTCCGATACTTTCAGCAGGGCAAAATAGCGTTCACCGTCTTTCGGCGGACGTATCTTCCCGTCAATATTGTCACCGGTCCTCAGATTAAAACGTCTAATCTGGCTTGGGGATACGTAAATATCGTCCGGTCCAGCCAGGTAGGAACTGTCGGCAGAGCGAAGAAATCCAAAACCATCTGCCAGAATTTCGAGTACCCCACTGCCGTGGATATCCTCGCCTTTTTTGGCATGCGCCTTGAGAATTTCAAAAATGACATCCTGTTTGCGGGAGCGGGCCAATCCATCCAGGCCCAGCGTTTCAGAAAGTGCTATCAGTTCTGCTGCGGGTTGTTGTTTAAGTTCGGTAAGGTTCATGGACTCCGGATCTGTTTGAGATGAAAGAAATTGTGGGTTTATGAGCGCATGATGCGCCTAGGTGAATCTTGCCTTGCTGTTATATGTTGGGGGAACGGTTACGACAGGTTAATATTATTGTTTATTAACTTAACACGTGGTTTCTGCCTCGTCCAGCTAAATTTTGAGTCTAGATCACGCTGTCAATGAAAGCGGACAATTGTGATTTGGACATCGCACCCACTTTCGAGCCGGCAATTTCACCATTCTTGAATATCATCAGGGTCGGAATTCCGCGAACTGCGTATTTCTGGGGCGTCAACTGATTTTCATCAATATTGATTTTTGCTATGGTCAGTTTGTCTGCATATTCGTCAGCAATTTCATCAAGTATCGGCGCGATCATTTTGCACGGTCCACACCAGGCAGCCCAGTAATCGACCAGAACCGGGCTTTGAGAATTCAATACTTGTTCTTCAAACGTTGAATCGGAAACATGAATAATACCGTCACCCATTTATTTTATTTCACCTCAGGATTGATAATCGGGACAATTGAAACATCATTTCAACAGAAATTGATACGCCTATGCAAGCCTGGAATTTTACCACGATCAATATCCGCTAACTGGACCGGGCCACAGAGAACTGTATTATGGGGCAAAATGGGCGGATTTGACATAAATTAATCTTACTGCGTCACATATAATCGTTAATGTATGTGATATTTTCTGGTATTCTCGTCCGCCTTTCCGGTAGTTTTAGTGAGTATAACCCGGGTCATAGACCTGCAACCTGAATCAAAGCAATGCGCGTAATTATACTGATATCTGCCTTGTTGACATTGTTCGCCTGCGGACAGAAAGGTGATTTGTATTTGCCAGAAAACCAGACTGACTCGGCGCAGTCCGGCCAGTAGTGACTCACATGCAGCATTTTCATTACCAGCAAGGTGAGCTCTACGCGGAAAAGGTCCCACTTGCCGATATTGCGGACCAATATGGTACCCCATGTTTTGTCTACTCCAGATCGGCTATCGAGCAGCAGTGGCGCAGTTACGAACTTGCGCTGGGCAAACGTCCACACCTTATTTGTTATGCGGTCAAGGCAAACAGTAATCTTGCCATACTGAATCTGCTGGCCAGACTTGGTTCCGGTTTTGATGTTGTCTCTGCAGGTGAACTGGCCCGCGTGATCAAGGCGGGTGGCGACCCGCGCAAGGTGGTGTTTTCCGGTGTGGGCAAACAGGCTGACGAGATGAAGATGGCGCTCACAGCAGGGATCAAATGCTTCAATGTTGAGTCCAGACAGGAATTACACCTGTTGAACATCGTTGCCGGGCAGATGAATTGCAAGGCGCCGGTTTCCATCCGGGTCAATCCGGACGTGGATGCATTGACCCATCCGTATATTTCTACCGGCCTGAAGGAAAACAAGTTTGGCATCAGTATTGATGAAGCTGAGTCCGTATACCGGGAAGCGGCCGGCCTTGCGCATCTGCATCTGATCGGGATTGATTGTCATATCGGTTCGCAGATCACCAGTACCGGTCCACATATCGATGCATGCAAAAGAGTGATGCAGCTGGCAGCGAGATTAAAGGCGGCCGGCATAACACTGCACCATATTGATATTGGTGGAGGACTGGGGATTACTTATGCGGATGAAATGCCGCCTGGCCCGACGGAATTTATCGAGGCAATAGCGGAGGTAATCGATGATGACACGGTTGAACTGCTGATTGAACCGGGCAGGTCTATTGTCGGTAATGCCGGTGTTTTGTTGACCTCGGTGTTATTTGTGAAGGAGACCGGTCACAAAAATTTTGCGGTAGTTGATGCGGCAATGAATGATTTAATCCGTCCTGTATTGTACGATGCCTGGCAACAGATTCTGCCCGTGCGACAACAGTCGTCTGCACCTGCACGGATCTATGATGTGGTAGGACCGATATGCGAAACCGGTGACTTTCTGGGTCTGGATCGCACGCTGGCAATCGAGCCAGGGGAATTGTTGGCCGTGTGCAGTGTCGGTGCATACGGATTCTGCATGAGTTCGAACTATAATTCGAGGCCAAGGGCCGCAGAAATATTGGTCGATTCAGACAAGCTGTATGAAATACGTCAGCGGGAAGGCATTGAAGACCTTTACCGCGGTGAACAAACACTGCCATAATTAAGAATACTGATCCTGACACGCCTGTAATTGTGCATATTAAAGTATAATTGCACCATTATGGTGCTTACATCGTGACACAAAATTGGTCAACTGGCTGAATTTGTTAATTATAGCTGGAATGATTTGCTGGCATAATTCATGCAGTTTGCTAATGGGTTACTCATCATCAGGCCTTATCCACAGGGCTATGGCCAGGCGCGTTTTTCTGATTTTTAAAGCAATTAATAAAGTAAGACTGAGGAGAGAAGACTATGTCCAATAACAAGGTGCAGGAGCTGATTAATGAACATGAAGCGCGTTATGCCGACCTGCGATTTTGCGATACCCGAGGCAAGGAACAGCATCTGACGATACCGGTTTCGCAGATTGATGATGGTTTTTTTGAAACAGGCCAGATGTTCGATGGTTCATCGATAGCCGGTTGGAAAGGCATCAATGAGTCTGACATGGTGTTGATGCCGGACCCTGAATCCGCATTTATGGATCCATTTTTTGATGATATCACGGTAAACATACGCTGTGACGTACTCGAACCGATTACGATGCAGGGGTATAACCGTGACCCGCGTTCGCTGGGCAAGCGGGCTGAGGCATACCTGAAGTCAACCGGTATAGCTGATAAGGCTTTTTTTGGTCCGGAACCTGAATTTTTTATCTTTGATGATGCCCGCTGGGGGACCAGTATCAACAGTGCTTTCTACGAAATTGATTCACAGGAAGGTGCCTGGAACAGTGAGCGGTCCTATGAAGACAACAATATGGGCCATCGTACCGGTATCAAGGGCGGTTATTTTCCTGTACCACCCGTAGACTCACTGCATAATATCCGTGCTGCCATTTGTACCATACTTGAAGAGATTGGAATAAAGGTTGAAGTTCATCATCATGAAGTTGCTACGGCCGGGCAATGCGAAATCGGTACTGCGTTCAATACGCTGGTACGGAAAGCTGATGAATTGTTAATGTTGAAATATACCGTCCTGAACGTCGCCCATGGTTATGGCAAGACGGCAACCTTTATGCCAAAGCCACTGGTAGGTGATAACGGTAGTGGTATGCATGTGCACCAGTCCCTGTTCAAGGACGGCAAAAACCTGTTCACCGGTGACAAGTACGGTGGCTTGTCCCAGCTTGCGCTGTACTATATCGGTGGTATCTTCAAGCATGCCAGGGCAATCAATGCATTCACCAACTCCGGTACGAACAGTTACAAGCGCCTGGTGCCTGGATTTGAAGCACCGGTTATGCTGGCTTATTCTGCCAGAAACCGTTCTGCATCATGCCGTATACCCTATGTTTCCAACCCAAAGGGCAGACGTATTGAAATCAGGTTCCCGGATCCTGTAAGTAATCCTTATTTTGCATTTGCTGCGATGATGATGGCAGGCCTCGATGGTATCCAGAACAAGATCGATCCGGGCGCGCCAATGGACAAGGACCTTTATGACCTGGAGCCAGAGGAAGCCAAGGAGATACCGCAGGTTTGTTCTTCGCTGGATCAGGCGCTGGAAGCACTGGACAAGGATCGTGACTTCCTCAAGGCAGGCGGGGTGTTCTCCGATGACCTTATCGATGCCTACATCAAGCTGAAGATGGAAGAAGTGACCCGGTTCAGAATGACCACGCATCCAGTAGAGTTCGCAATGTATTACAGTTTGTAATTTTTACATCTATTAATTAAGTACAGCCCCCGTAAGGGGGCTTTTTTTGCCCGTGTTTGCAGATAATGCGCATGATCAACAGTTGTCTGCTGGCGGTCAATCGACTATGCTTCAGATATGTATAAATCTATCATTGTGCTGTTGCTGATACTTATGCTCCCGTTACATGCGGCGGAAGTTTACAAATCTGTAGATCAGCGTGGGAACACCGTTTTTTCGGACCAGCCTTCTGAAAATGCCGAAAAGATTGAAGTCAGGGATGTACTGACCATTCCCGCACTGGAGCAACAACCTGCCCGATTGCAAAATGCTGAGCTTGGGGAGCGCTATACAGAGTTAGTCATCACTATTCCGAAAAACGATGAGACCTATTTCAGAAGTGAAGAGGACTTCGTCGTATCCTTGCAGACTCAGCCGCGGTTGTCCGCAGGCGATACTATCGTTTTGTATCTGAACAGTAACGAATTTCTATCTGGAAAATCGTTAACGTACAGTATTCCGGAGCTTGATCGAGGTACCTACCAGTTACGGGTAGCGATTAAGGATACTGCAGGCAAGATTATCAAAAGTTCAGTGACAGTGACATTTCATTTGCGTCAGGCATCCGTTCAAAATCCGCAGTTAGCACCAAAAAAACCGGCCAATTAAAAAATCCGTTTCGCACTACGGTCTATTTCCCCGTGGGCTCACACGCGTAAAAAGTTATTTATACCAGTTTGCCGGAATCCCGTAGATGTGGTCTGGTTTTTGCTCTTATATCAGTGTGGTTATTGAAACTGACGGCTGCGCTATATAACACATTGTTTTTAAAGTGAAATAAAGATCATGTGCTTCAAACTAAGCGTGAAACACCTACTATTATGCACCAGAGTAGTGCAGAATCCTCTATTATGAGTCATTTGCAGATTAAGCCGATCAGCCTGATAGAGCATATCAATACGGCGGTACTGGTCTTTGATGACAGTCTGCGTTTACTGAGTATTAATGCAGCAGGTGAAAACCTGTTATCCGTCAGCAGTAACAAGGTAGTCGGGCTGCGTCCAAAGGAATTCCTGCCTGGTGCCGAGCAATTTTCTGACAACCTGAAAAGAACGCTGGATGAGTCACGTCCGTATATCGACTGGGGCGTAAAACTGAACCTGCAAAATCACAGGACGATCACGGTCGGATGCATGGTAACGCCGGTGCTGGAAGATGATCGCTGTCGGCAGTTGATTGTAGAGTTAATTGATTCGGATTCATTTACCCGGGTAATGCGCGAGGAATCCCTCACTGCAGTTTACGATACTGCCAGAAAATCGCTGAAGGGGATTGCCCATGAAATCAAGAATCCGCTCGGTGGTTTGCGCGGCGCGGCCCAGTTACTCGAGCGCGAACTGGTGGATAATGACCTGAAGGAATATACCCGGATCATTATCAAGGAAGCAGATCGCTTGCGTAATCTGGTAGACAGGATGTTGGTGCATGATACCAGGCCACAACTGACAGAAGTGAATCTGCATGAGTTACTTGAATATGTCGTCGATCTTGTACAGGCAGAAGCCGAGTCCCGTCTTGATATCTCCAGGGATTACGATCCGAGTTTGCCCCCACTTCAGGGTGACAAGGAACAGCTGATTCAGGTTTTTATTAATGTGATACGCAATGCCATGCAGGCGATTGCGAGCAACGGCAAAATCGGTTTGCGTACCAGGATCAAACGCCGATTTACCATTCGTCAGCAATTCCACAAACTGGTCGCACAGGTCGACGTTATCGATGATGGTCCAGGTATACCGGAAGACATAGAAAGCGAGGTGTTTTATCCGCTGATTACCGGTCGTGCGGAAGGGACGGGACTTGGACTGTCGATTGCACAGTCGTTATTGCAGTTACATGGAGGGTCAATTACCTATGAGCGGGAACATGATCGCACCGTATTCAGGATTTTATTACCATTGAGTCATAAAAATGAATGAAAAAAACAAGATATGGGTAGTGGATGATGATAAATCCATACGTTGGGTTCTGGAAAAGGCGCTGTCGCGTGAGGGTTTGCAGGTAGTTACTTTTGACGAACCGAAGAAACTGTTACAGCGATTCAACCAGGAAATGCCGGATGTGATTATTTCGGACATCCGCATGCCGAACATGGACGGGATTGCCCTGATCAACGAGATCAAGAAACTTGCGCCTAATCTTCCCGTGATCATCATGACGGCCTATTCGGATCTGGACAGGGCGGTATCGGCATTCCAGAGTGGGGCATTTGAATTTTTTTCGAAGCCATTCGATGTAGACGAAGTTGTCAGTCTGGTAAAACGTGCAATCAAGGAGTCCGAGTCCGGTACCCGCAGTCAGCAGCATGAATCTGGCCTGAGTAATACCGAGATTATCGGATCAGCACCTGCAATGCAGGAGGTATTTCGCGCCATAGGCAGGTTGTCGAGTTCAAATTTGACTGTGTTGATAACCGGCGAGTCCGGTACTGGCAAGGAACTGGTGGCAAAGGCGCTGCATAAGCACAGTCCGAGATCATCGGGGTCGTTTATCGCACTGAACACTGCGGCCATTCCGAAAGAATTGCTCGAGTCCGAGTTGTTCGGGCATGAAAGAGGTGCATTTACCGGGGCGAACGAGAGACGCATAGGCAGATTTGAACAGGCAGATGGTGGCACCCTGTTTCTCGATGAGATAGGAGATATGCCGTCTGAACTGCAGACCCGTCTGTTACGTGTGTTGGCCGATGGTGAGTTTTATCGGGTCGGTGGGCATACCCCTGTGAAGGTCAATGTTCGTGTCATTGCCGCTACGCATCAAAATCTTGAGAAAAGGGTAAAGGAAGGAATATTCCGTGAAGATCTGTTTTACCGTCTGAATGTAATAAGGGTACATGCACCTTCCTTACGAGATCGGCGTGATGATATCCCGGTATTGACCGAGCATTTTCTGAAACAGGCGGCGAGTGAACTGAAGGTTGATGCCAAACATGTGGCGAAAGAAACACAGGTCCTCCTGAACAAAATGTCATGGCCAGGCAATGTCCGTCAGCTCGAGAACTTTTGCCGGTGGGTTACAGTAATGGCATCCGGGAAGGAGATCCATATTGAAGATCTGCCGCCTGAACTGAAGAATACTGAGAGCACGGGGATCGATAATAATAACTGGGAAGAAAACCTGCGAGGCTGGGTTGCATCGAACCTGCTGCATGGTGAGACACGTTTGCTTGCCGATGCTGTTCCGAAGTTTGAACGGATCATGATCGAGGAGGCACTTAAACAATCGGGTGGCCGTCGACAAGGTGCCGCAAAGTTACTCGGCTGGGGCCGGAATACTCTGACGCGCAAGATAAAAAGTCTGGGTCTGGGTAATTGACTAGTGAATGTGTCAGTACAAGGATTATGGTTAATTAATCATAAGCCACACTTGCAGCAGATGCAAAACATCAGGCCAAGCAGGTTGGTGGCAATATACTTTTTATCTCCAGGCGTCGCGGTCGGATCGGTTCAGACGGCTAGTCAGTTGATGTGAATTGATAAATTCCTTACAGGGTAACCGCATTCTTGCGGACCCCGGGTCCGGATTGTTAGTATCTGCCTCTGACCGGGAGTAAACTATGCGGTACAAACCAGTCCGAATATACCAAACAATCCTGGGAGTATCAGACCGATATGATTAATGAAAGATTTGTTCAATACCAGCACAAGGGTACCTTGCTGGAAGGGTTTCTCGCCTATGATGACAGTAATACTACTCCGGGGCCTGCGGTCATGGTTTCCCATGCATGGGCCGGCCGGGATGAGTTTGCGTGTGACAAGGCGCGGGCCATGGCCGGACTGGGTTATACCGGTTTTGCGTTGGACCTTTATGGCAAGGATGTGCGTGGCAGTAACCCGCAAGAAAATTCCCGCCTGATGCAGCGGTTGCTGCAGGATCGGGCCTTGCTGCAATCAAGGATGCAAGCTGCGCTGGAGACACTGCAGTCCATACCTGAGGTCAAGCCGGATCGTGTCGCAGCAATGGGTTTTTGTTTTGGCGGATTATGTGTACTCGATCTGGCAAGGACAGGCGCGGACCTGTGCGGTGTAATAAGTGTGCATGGCTTGTTTAATCCACCCGGCAATACGAAAGGCAAGCGGATCAAGGCCAAGGTCCTTGCATTGCATGGTAATGACGATCCGATGGTGCCGGTCGAGGCAGTCATCGCGCTCGAGCAGGAACTGACTGAAACCGGTGCTGACTGGCAGCTTCATGTTTATGGTAACACCCTGCATGCCTTTACCAATCCACATGCGAATGACCCTGCACGGGGTACTGTATACAAGCAGGATGCTGACCGGCGTTCAGCGATAACGATAGCCAATTTCCTCAAGGAAGTACTGGGGCAGTAAACAACGCAGATTTGATTATTTATCTGCCAATTCAGGATTGACGCTAATGACCCATTTCCGGCCCGCCATCTGCGAGCATACCGTTATACCGTAACCTGATTGTCATCAAATACGGTTATATATATGGAAAATATGCTGAATCTGAATTTTCATTATTAATCAGCGTAGGGTCGTTACCAATGTACTGCCAGCGCATACAGAGATTAATAATCGATAAGTTATTTATCGCTGTGATTCATTCAGCCAGACTGCGACCTGTTTTGCATGATAAGTAACAATCGCATCGGCACCCGCACGTTTGCATGACAGCAATGCCTCCATCACAGTCTTGCGTTCATCCAGCCAACCGTTCTGTGCCGCCGCCTTCAGCATTGCATACTCACCGCTGACGTTGTAGGCGAAGGTCGGCATTTTGAATTCTTGTTTTACCCGGTACAGGATGTCCAGGTACGCCAGGGCGGGTTTGACCATGACGATATCAGCTCCTTCCTGGATGTCCAGTGCGACTTCGCGCAGCGCTTCATCACTGTTGGCCGGATCCATCTGGTAGGTGTATTTGCCACCAGCGCCCAGGTTCTTCGTCGAACCAACCGCATCACGAAAGGGCCCGTAGAAGGCGGACGCATATTTTGCCGAGTAGGCAAGGATCAGTGTCTTGATAAAACCGCCTTCATTCAGCTTCGTCCTGATCGCACCAATCCTGCCGTCCATCATGTCTGAAGGTGCGACGATATCAGCACCGGCCACGGCATGTGATAATGCCTGGCGTACCAGTACAGTAACGGTTTCGTCATTGACTACATAGCCGTTGTTGTCAATCAGGCCGTCCTGACCGTGACTGGTATACGGATCCAGCGCAATATCTGTGATGATACCAAGTTCAGGTAAGGATTTTTTCAGTGCCCTGACCGCCCGTTGTACCAGACCGTCCGGGTTGTAAGATTCTTCTGCACGGTCCGATTTCAGTTTATCTGCAACGACAGGGAACAAGGCGATTGCGGGTATACCCAGTTTCTGAATCTCGCCGGCTTCCTTCAGCAGTTCCTTGAGACTGAGGCGGTCTATTCCCGGCATTGACGCCACCGGTTCACGTGCCTTTTTACCATCTGTTACAAATAACGGGTAGATCAGGTCATCGGTACTCAGCCGGGTTTCCCGCATCAGGCGTCGGGTAAAATCAGATTGTCGCATGCGTCGCAAGCGGGTAGCCGGGAATGTAGCGGGTGTTTTCATTTTCGTTCCGATAATCAGGGTAGTTCAATCTGGACTGTATTTATAGTCCCATGAATTTTACAATGAACCAAGTTATAGTTAAAAAATATATATCAAACCAGTTCCGACTGGCGGGACCCAAAATGCGCGGCAACCATATAATCAGGACTATAGTCATAATGTTTGCAGGCTGTCTGGTCACAGGCTGTAATATATTGCCTGTTACTGATAAGCCCCAGGTTGTGCCGGTCGAAACACAGGTTGACTGCAACTGCAGCCAGATACAGCCAACACTGCTGTTTGCGACGGGGGCAGTAATCAAGGAAATCCAGGCCAGATTGATCCTGCTCGGCTATCCGGCCGGTGATATAGACGGGGTTGTGGGCAATAATACCCGGGGCGCGATCAAGGCCTACCAGGCAGACCATCAATTACTGACGGATGGCAGGCCGTCTCCCGAATTATTGGCACATATCAAGGCAGCTACAGGTAATGGCAAGGTTCCTGTCAGTAAGTAATCCGGGTTGAAACCGGCTACCTGGCAGTACTACTGACCGACGATCTCTGCAGAGACTTTCACCAGCGCCTGCATCTCATCCCGCGTGCCTATAGTGATCCTGAGGAAATTATCAATGCGCGGTGCGTCAAAGTAGCGAACCAGGATGCCCCGGTCTTTCAAGGTCAGATACAGCGATTTTGCCGGCATGGACTTGTGTTGGGCCATAATAAAGTTTGCCTGTGAGGGTACTACATTAAAGCCCAGTTGTTCCAGTGCGTTGACAGTCCAGCCACGGGTCTCGATGATGCGCTGTCGATTTTGTTCGAAGGTCTCCTGATCTGTAACTGCGGCAACAGCCCCGGCCTGTACGAGGCTGCCCAGCGGATAGGCATTGAATGAATTCTTTACCCGTTGGATACCATCAATCAGTCCCGCGTCTCCCAAGGCGAGGCCTACCCTCAGGCCTGCAAGTGATCTGGATTTGGACAGCGTCTGTACGACCAGCAGGTTTGGATACAGTTTAATCAAAGGGATGCAGCTGGCCGCACCGAAATCGACGTAGGCCTCATCGACCAGTACGACGCTGTCAGGATTTTTATCCAGTACAGTTTTGATCTTATCAACACCGAGGCCCCTGCCTGTTGGTGTATTCGGGTTAGCAATAACAATACCACCTGATCTGGACGGTATCATTTCGATATCAAGTTCAAACGCGTTGGTCAGGGCAAAGGTCTGGTAGTCTATGCCGAACAAGCGGCAATATACCGGATAGAACGAATAGGTAATGTCCGCAAACGTGATCGGCGCCTTGCCTATGAAGAAGGTCTGGAAGGCAAATCCGAGCACTTCATCAGAACCGTTACCAACAAAGACATTGTCTTTTTGCAGCGAGTAATAGTCTGCGATGGTCTGCCTTAAAACGTTGGCATCAGGATCTGGATAAAGCCGTAACCGGTCCGACACCCTGTCCCGGATCGCCTCCAGCACCTTGTCAGACGGTGGATAGGGGCACTCGTTTGTATTCAACTTTATATATGACTTGTCCTGCGGCTGCTCTCCGGCCACATAGGGGGACAGGTTTTGTAGAAGATCACTCCAGTACTTGCTCATGCCAGCTATTTTCACATATTTCGCCGGGGAATACAGTGAGGAGTGAAGAGGGAGGGGTGAGGAGTACGATGTCTATATCTGATAAACGCCTCACGCCTCACGCCTCACTCCTAAGCTTTCAACAGTGGATTCTATCCAGTCTTCCACTTCCTGGGTAATTTCCGTTGCAGATTTTCCTTCAGGTTGGATGACAGGTCCAATGACCATCCGTATCGTGCCAGGCCATTTGTACAGGCTCTTTTTAGGCCAGAAACTGCCTGCATTATGGGCGACCGGGACAACGGAATAACCAGTCTTTTCCGCCAGCAGGCCACCACCTATCTGGTATTTCCGCCTCTCGCCCGGTGCGGTGCGTGTGCCTTCGGGAAAGATCACGATCCATAAACCTTTGTCCAGTCGTTTCCTGCCGTCGGTCACAATCTGCTTAAGTGCCCGCCTGCCGGATGACCGGTTGATCGCGATTGGTTGCATCGTGGCCAGTCCCCAGCCATAGATCGGTATCCACAGCAGTTCCCGTTTGATTATCCAGACCTGGGCAGGGAAGTGGATCTGCAACGCCAGCGTTTCCCAGGCGGACTGGTGTTTACACATGATGATAGCCGGGCCTTTCGGGATGTTGTCGATGCCTTCGACCACGTGGTCGAGGCCGCAGATATGTTTCAGTGTCCAGAAGTTGAAGACTGCCCAGCGGGACATGATGCGAAAGCGCAGTGGAAAATTCAGCGGCAGGATCAGAACTCCAATCGTGACAAATAACACTGTCGCGAGGGTGAGCAACAGATAAAACAGCAGTGAACGGATCAGGACCATTTGCAACTGTGTTGACACAGCATGATTAAAATCATGTTGCCAGTTTTGATATATTCGCTACGCGGTTGGTCAGGTTGGCAACTTCATGCAGTAGGGCAAAGCGGTTCATACGCAGCTTTTCATCGTCCACGTTGACCATGACTTTATCAAAGAATGCGCTAACAGGACCATGCAACCGGGCTGTCAATATCAACGCCTCTTTGAACTTGCTGGCAGTCATCAGCGTATCCACCTGTTCCCGTATGGTACGGGTTGCACTCAGCAATGATTTTTCCTGATCTTCCTGCAGCAAGGCCTGGTCTGCAGTAGCAATAATACTGTCCTTACCGGATTTGCTGATGATATTACGTATGCGCTTGTCGGCCTCGGCCAGACCCACGGCCTCCGGCAGTTGCAGAAAACTACGTACAGCCTCAAGTCTGTCTACATATTCAGACGGTTTTGGATTCAGGTCGACCACCGACTCCACTTCCGATGGCGAATAACCCTGCTCGCGCAGATAGTTTTTTGCACGTTCTGAGATAAACAAACCTGCTTCGATATAATTAGGTACGCTAATCCCATTACGATCATGCGCGGAGACCAGCACATTTGCAGGATAAAGATTGTGTGATGTCTTTAATAGTTCGCCCAGATCCAGCGGCAATCTGAAATCGGACAGGATGCGCAGAATACCGATTGCTGCACGCCGCAGCGCATACGGATCCTTGTCACCTGTAGGAATCTGACCAATCCCGAAGATACCTACTATCGTATCGACCTTTTCTGCAATTGCGATAATCCTGCCCGTATTGCTCGCCGGCAGCTTATCTCCTGCAAACCTGGGCATATATTGTTCATCCAGTGCGCGCGCCACTTCCTCCTGCTCGCCGCTGACTGCTGCATAGTAGCGGCCCATCACGCCCTGCAGTTCGGGGAATTCGCCCACCATATCGGTAAACAGATCACATTTGGCCAGTCCTGCCGCGCGTTCTGCCAGTTTTGGATCAAGCTGTAATTGGCCCGCGATCCAGACGGACAACTTCTGTACACGTTCAGTCTTGTCGGCCAGCGTGCCCAGTTGCTTCTGAAATACGACGTCCTTAAGCTTGTCCTTGAGCGTACTGAATGGCTGGCTGCAGTCCCTGCGCCAGAAAAATGCCGCGTCGGTCAGTCTTGGACGAATGACACGTTCATTTCCCTGTACAATCTGATCCGGCATGCTGCTTTCTATATTGGCAATCGTAATGAATCGATTCATTAATTTGTTTGAGATGGTATCCGTTACAGGAAAGTATTTCTGATGGTCCTGCATCGTCGCAATCAGTACCTCGGAGGGCAGTTCCAGGAACTTTTGCTCAAAGCTGCCTGTGATAGCCACCGGCCATTCGACCAGCGATGTGACTTCGTCGAGTAAATCCGGATCGATTAATGCCCGCCCACCACATGCCGCAGCTGCAGCAGTGGCAATAGACGAGATCAGTTGTTTGCGTTCGGTAAAGTCAGCAATGACATGCCCCTTGTCCTTCAACTTGACCAGATAATCTTTTGCAGACTTCAGTTTTATCGGTTTCGGATGATGGAATCGGTGACCATAGGTAATATTTCCGGCACGCGTGTCCAGAATGTCGCAGGGAATAGTCTCGTTGCCAAACAGGACAACAGACCAGTGGACCGGTCGCACAAATTCGGCGTTATGATCGGCCCAGCGCATGCGCTTGGGGATCGGTAATTTATTCAGCGCATTATTGATAATATCTTCCAGCAGGTCTGCTGTCAGCTTGCCCGTTTCCATCGTCCTGTGGACAAGAAACGACCCCTTGTCGGATTCCAGTTTCTCAAGCGCGGATACTTCGACACCGCAGGAACGGGCAAAGCCTTCCGCTGCCTTTGAGGGATTACCGGATGCATCAAACGCCGTTGCCAGTGCCGGGCCGCGTTTTACCACTTCATGATCTTTCTGGCCGGGAACCAGTTTATTGACGATGACAGCAAGCCGTCTCGGCGTCGCATGCCACTGATAGGACTTATGCTTCAGTGCATGGCCTTCCAGACCAGTATGAATACCTTCAGCGAACGCCTCCGCGAGGCGTTTCAAGGCATTCGGCGGCAGTTCTTCTGTGCCAATCTCGATTAATAAGTCTTTAGTTCGCATCGTTTGAATTAATCTGTGCCTGTTGCCGGTTTGCATAACGGAAACCCCAGGCTTTCACGTTTCTCGTAATAGGCCTGGGCGACTGCGCGGGCCAGACCACGAACACGCAGGATATAACGCTGTCTTTCCGTAACCGATATCGCATGTCTGGCATCGAGCAGGTTAAATGTATGCGAGGCCTTCAGGACCATTTCATATGCCGGCAGCGGCAGCTTATCTGCAATCAGCGCCTGGCTCTGTTTCTCATAGTCATCAAAGTGGCGGAACAGTACCTCGGTGTCAGCCTTTTCGAAATTGTACGTGGACATCTCGACCTCGTTCTGGTGATAGATATCACCATAGGTCACCGTACCGGCATCAGCCTGGGTCCAGATCAGGTCATATACACTGTTAACATTTTGCAGGTACATCGCGATTCGTTCCAGCCCATAGGTGATCTCGCCAGTCACAGGTCTGCAGTCGAGACCACCGACCTGCTGGAAGTAGGTAAACTGCGAGATCTCCATGCCATTCAGCCAGACCTCCCAACCCAGTCCCCAGGCACCCAGCGTCGGTGATTCCCAGTTGTCTTCGACAAACCGGATATCATGAATGAGTGGGTCTATACCCAGTTCGCGTAGCGATGCAAGGTAGAGTTCCTGTATATCCATGGGCGAGGGTTTCAATACTACCTGGAACTGATAATAGTGTTGCAGCCGGTTTGGATTCTCGCCATAACGGCCGTCAGAGGGACGCCTTGAAGGTTGCACATACGCCGCACGCCAGGGTTCTGGCCCAAGCGAACGCAGGAACGTGGCCGGATGAAAAGTACCCGCACCAACCTCCATATCATAAGGCTGCAGAATGACACAGCCGCGCTTCGACCAGAATTGTTGAAGACTGATGATAAGCTCTTGAAAAATCATATAAAATACGACATGTCCCTGAAAGTTGGAAAAGTGACTGTTTGCAGTCAATTTGCGCGGAGGCAGTATAGCCGACAAACTCCGCATAAAACACCCGTGAACCATCTGACGGGCTAAGTATGAATAAAAGTTATTAAGGCATAGAACTACGCCTGGTCTGATAGCAAGTATTATCAGGCTGAAGCAGTCGACTGGACTGAAACAGGCGCCAGCAGACCCGGAAACTGAATGAGTATTAACCTCAAATTACCCACATGCCATTTGATTTAGAAGGCCATTATATGCTGCCAAATGGATTGACAATTTATGGTGGCAATATATATATTAACAACAGGTACAAGCAGGTGAATTTTTCAGGAGGGGGAATGTATCAAGTGAATGCAGGAAATAGAACGGTATCTATTATTGGCGCAGTATTGTTGCTGGGCAGCGTTGGTTACGCCCAGGCTCAAGGGGCCTCCAGTACCAACACGGAGTACTCGGTCGACAAGTACCGTGCCACATTGAATCAATATTGTGTCACTTGCCATAATGAAACGCTGAATACGGCGTTTCTGAAGCTGGACAAGGTCGATCTGAATGACCTCAGCAAGGAACCGCAAATCTGGGAGAAGGTCATCACCAAGCTTTCCCTGCGCTCGATGCCGCCGGTAGGGATGCCCCGGCCTGATGAGGCTTTTTACAGTTCTTTCACCACCTATTTGAAGGGTAATCTCGACAAGTTGGCCGAGACTAACCCGAAGCCGGGCAGGGGCGTAACTGCGCACCGCCTGAACCGCACTGAATACATCAATGCCGTCCGCGACCTGCTGGCCGTGGAGATAGACGGTGCCTCCACGCTGCCGGCGGATAATTCAGGTGGCTTTGATAATCTCGGCGATCTGCTGTCGGTATCGCAGATCTTGCTGGAGCGATATATGACAGCCGCCCGGCTGGTGAGCAAACTTGCCGTCGGTGACCCTGATACAAATGTTGATATACAGCTTTATAACGTCGATCCGAAGTTTTTGCAGGATGATCGTACGGATGAAAATCTGCCTTTTGGTGCCCGTGGTGGTATAGCCGTACGTCACCGGTTCCCGGTTGATGGCGAGTATGAGATAAAGATTAATCTGCAAAACTACGGTGGTGGCTTGATCGTAGGGCTTGCCAAACCCAGTCGACTGGATGTGAGGGTCGATGGCAAGCGGGTCAAATTAATGACAGTAGGCGGCGACAATGTGGGTCTTGGGCTGGGACGTGAGGCCTCAGATACACTGCCACCAGATCGTGATCAGTCCTTGTATGAACGCAGGGCAGACGAAGCCTTGCAGGTCCGTTTCCCGATGACTGCGGGGACGCATACGGTCCAGGTCGCCTTTCTGAAGGAGAACTTCGCATGGGAGGGCGTGGTATTGCCGGAGCCCAATTATGAAAGTTACGACAAGGGCGCCGTGAAGAATGCCTATGAACGTGCCTGGGCCGAGCCGGCAGTGAGTACGGTATCCATCGTGGGTCCATATAATCCGCGTGGTGTGGGTGAAACCGTCAGTCGCGAGAAGATCTTCGTTTGTCAACCCGTCAGCAAGAAAGATGAGGCCGCCTGTGCACGCCAGATTCTGTCAAAGCAAGCACGTCTGGCCTATCGTCGTCCGGTAAACGATGATGATTTGAAACCATTGCTCGGACTGTTTGAGGAAGGACGAAAGAAAGGCTCATTCGATGCCGGGATCAGCAAGGCGCTCGAAGGTCTGTTGATGAGTTCGGAATTCTTGTTCCGGATTGAAACTGATCCTGAAGGTGTCAAGCCTGGCGAAAATTATGCACTGGACGATCTGACCCTGGCGTCACGCCTGTCATTTCTGCTGTGGAGCAGTATTCCCGATGATGAACTTCTGACGGTTGCTGAGCAGGGCCAGCTGAGTGACCCCGCCGTGCTGGAGCAGCAGGTACGCCGCATGCTCCAGGACAAGCGTTCCGAATCGCTGGTGAATAACTTTGCAGAGCAGTGGTTGTTGTTGCGTAACCTGCCGCAGGCCCAGAAGAGTGAAGATGCGTTCCCCGATTTTGATGAAGAACTGCGTACCGCATTCTATAAAGAAGTATCAATGTTCGTTGGCAGCATCTTCCAGGATGACCGCTCTATACTTGACCTGTTCCGGGCGGATTACTCGTTCCTGAACGAGCGTCTTGCGCGTCATTATGGGATAAATGACGTCTATGGTAATCGTTTCAGAAAGGTTTCCCTGGACAAGGACCAGCAGGGCTTGCTGGCCCGTGCGGGTATCCTGTCCATTACTTCCTATCCAAACAGGAATTCAACCGTGTTGCGTGGCAAATGGGTTCTGGAAAATATCCTGGCCTCACCACCGCCGCCGCCACCAGTGGACATTCCTCCGCTGGAAGATGTCAAGGGTGCCCCGGGAGAGGTGTTGACCCTGCGTGAGCGGATGGAGATACATCCGGCCAACCCGGTATGTGCCGTATGTCATAACCAGATGGATCCGATCGGGTTCGGACTGGAGAACTATGATGCGATCGGCCAGTGGCGTACCGAGGATGAGGGTAAACCGATCAATGCTGCAGGCAGACTCCCGAGTGGTATTTCCTTTGAGGGGCCTGCGCAATTACAGGAGGCCTTGTTAAGTGAGCCTGAGATATTCGTCAGTGCATTCACGCAAAAGCTGCTGATGTATGCCCTGGGCCGCACACTCGAGCATTATGATATGCCGGCAGTGCGTAAGGTTGTGCGCCAGGCCACACCTGAAGATTACAAGTTTTCGTCAATAGTTTTAGGCATAGTCAACAGTTTACCATTTCAAATGAGGAGGGCAGGATCATGATTATTTTCAAGAAGTCTATACCGCGCCGTACATTTTTGCGTGGCTTGGGTGCTGCAGTTGCACTCCCGGCTCTGGATGCCATGATGCCTGCTCTTGGAGCAACGACTGATGCGCTAAAGAGTATCCCCTTGCGTGTCGGTTATGTGTATAGCCCAAACGGCATCATTCAGGAACGCTTCCGCCCCGCTACCGCCGGTAAAAACTACGAGGTAACGGACATCCTGGGCCAGTGGCAGCATGTACGCGATCAGTTGCTGGTAATCAGCAACCTGAATAACGGGGATGCAGAAAGCGTCAGTGGGCACGTCGGTGGCAGCACGATGTTCCTGACCGGCGCCAAGCCAAATGAATCATTAAGTGAGATCCATGCGGGTATCTCTGTAGATCAGGTGTTTGCAAAGCACCTGGGTAAGGGCACCCCGCTGGATTCACTCCAGTTATGTATCGAGAATGCCGCAGAGTTGTCCGGGCAGTCCGCCGGTGGTTATAGCTCTGCTTACACTAACACAATCTCCTGGAGCAGTCCGACCACGCCATTGCCTATGGTGCATAGCCCACGTGATGTGTTCGAACGTCTGTTTGGCGATGCGGGTACGGATCCGGAGGCACGGCGGGTACGGCTTCAGGAGCAGAAGAGCATCCTGGATTTTGTGAAGGAAGACTTTAATCGCACGAAGAACAAGCTGGGTGCCAATGACAAGGCCAAGCTGGATGAATTTACGACTGCGCTGCGTGACGTTGAGTCACGTATCCAGAAGGCCGAATCGACAGTCGATATGGAATTACCAAAGATGCAGCGACCGGTCGGTATCCCAGAATATGAAGAGCATGTTCGCTTGATGTATGACCTGATATTAATGGCCTATCAGACCGACATGACGAGGGTATTCACGTTCATGGTTGCGCGCGAATACAGTGAGATTGTATTTACCGCCCTGGGCCACACCGACCCGTACCATCCCCTGACACATCATCGTGGCAATCCGGTCAAGAAGAGAATGGCCGGTGATATCAACGTCTATACCGCCAAGTTATTGGGCGAGTTCCTGGCGAAGATGGAAGCCAGCAAGGAAATTGACGGGACTTCCCTGTTGTATAACTCCATGCTGGTATACGGTTCCGGTATGGGTAATGCAGACATCCACAGCCAGTGGAATATACCGATGGCCTTGATTGGTAGTGGCCAGGGCGCCATCAAGGGTGGCCGTCATATCATGTATAAGGAGGGAACCCCCACGACCAACCTGCACGTTGCCATGTTGAACAAGGCCGGCATACCTACCGAGAGCTTCGGTGGTGAGCTGGGTATGTCAACCGGGGAACTGGATTTGAGCCGCGAAGCGTAAAATCTGCATGGCACTGGAGGATGGGGTGGAAACAATGAGTACAAACTACAAGAGTGTAATTGGTTCAGGGAAAACAATGGTTGGTAGGCTGACAGTGGCATGTATATTCGTGCTGTTCAGTATTGTCACGCAAGCTCAAACTGATCTGCCGCTGGTGGATGCTGCCAAAAATCAGGATTGGAAAAGTGTGGATTCCCTGCTGGCCAGTAAGGATGTAGACGTCAATGCGACGCAACTGGACGGGGCCACGGCCTTGGCCTATGCGGTATATTGGGACAACCTGGATACGGTACAGCGTCTGCTGGATGCAGGCGCTGATCCTGATAAAGCGAATGACTACGGTGTTACTCCCATCATGCTGGCTACGGAAAACCGCAGTGTTGAGATGGTGAAGACCCTGCTCGAAGGTGGTGCAGACCCGAATATAGCAACCTGGGCCGGGGAAACATTGTTGATGACAGCGTCCCGTTCCGGCCTGTTCGAGGCAGCGAAGTTATTACTGGAACATGGCGCTGATGTGAATGTGAGCGAACCCAGGCGTGGACAAACCGCGCTGATGTGGGCGATTGCATTCAAACACCCTGAAATTGCACAGTTACTGGTTGAAAACGGCGCCAATGTCAGTGCAAAGACGTTCATGTTGAAGGAGGATTTCACGCCACTGGAGCTGGAAGGTTATGAGGGTTCTACCGTCAAGGCTGTCCCTATGGGTGGTTATACACCGCTGATATTTGCAGCCCGCTCAGGTGACATGGCCATTGCGAAAATGTTGGTTGAAAAGGGTGCAGATATCAACGCAGTTTCAGAATCAGACGGTAGCTCACTTCTAATGGCCGCCTCCCAGGGACATGAGGACATGGCACTGTATTTTCTTGACAAGGGTGCGGATCCGAATGTGATGGACGGTAATGGTATTACCCCGCTGCATTACGCATTGAGGGATGGTATCAAGGTGTTGCATGGACTGATCATTACCGACAAGAAAATGTGGTGTAATTTCGGGGGAGAGGGATATTTATGCAGACCCCATGAGACCCTGAATGAACAGGTGCTGTCATATCTGACACAGCCCAATGTCGAGGTTTACCCGGTTGAAGCCAAGAAGTACGACACGAAAAAGGCGCTGCCTGGACCGAATATGCACAAGCTGATAGGTGCCTTGCTGGAGAAGGGTGCCGATCCGAACGCGAAAATGAAATATCCACCTGAAGCCTTGAGATTGCAAAGAAATCCGTGGTATACACTAAGAAATGCCACGCCATTTTTCCTTGCAACTGCTTCGCAGGACACGGATGCTGTCGCCATGTTGCTTGAGCGTGGCGCGGATCCGCTGGTCAGGACGGAGATAACCGATGAGCTCTACAAGGCCCAGATTAATCACGCCGCAGAAGATAATATGGTTGTCGGCACCGCCACTACGCTGATGGCCGCAGTAGGCATGGGCCGCAGGGCTGATATGACGCTTGACGAGGAAGACAGGGCCTTGAAGATAGCTGAAGGCCTGATCAAGCTGGGTGCAGACGTCAACGCCGCCACCGTGACTGGCTGGACTGCGTTGCATGCGGCCGCTTTTCTGGGCTCGGACAAACTGGTCAGGTTCCTGGTAGAAAATAGTGCTGATATTGATGCGGTCAACGGGTGCGGAAGAACGCCCATCAGTCTGGCATCGGCTGACAGGACGGAGGGCATGCTGGACAGAACGCTGCCCCGTGTCGATACAGCTGAATTGCTACTGGAGTTAGGCGCAGGTAATGCGCCGCCACCAGCCCCGGTCGGTGTTTGCATAGGTGGGCGCGGTGGACTGGAAGCGGATCAGACCCAGAACGAAATTGTGACGAAGGCGATCAAGGACGTGCAACAGAAGCTTGAAGAAAGGAAAACAAAATGGAAGGCCGACGCTGCCGTTCGAGTGCAGACCAAGGCCCTGAATATCTAGCCAGGGCAAGGGGTCAATATAAGATTATATAGCCGCATTATGGATAGCTATCCATAATGCGGCTGCTGGTCGGCTTGAGGCGGGTTTAAATAAATCCGCGGAAAAAATAGTATGCAGTAAAATTTTAATAACAATTAGTCTAATACCACTTAAAGGGGGGGGTCCATGGCTGTAAAGTATAAACAATCGAAATTAAATTCGATCTTAATCGCGACGATAGCAATATCTTCTGTCGTATCCACAAACATGCAGGCTCAGGAACTGGAAGAGATTGTTGTTACGGCCCAGCGCCGCGAACAGTCCTTACAGGAAGTGCCGGTTGCAATCAGTGTCTATAGCGGTGAACTGATAGAGTTGCAGGGGTTTAAAAACCTGGATGACCTGGCGAGAATGTCAGCATCTGTCCATATGTCGGACGGTACCTCAGGCCAGAATACCACGATTCGTGGTTTTGGTACCTCTGGTAACTCAATGACTCTGCAATCCGCCACCCCGATTTTTGTTGATGGTATCCACTTTGGGTCGCTGGAAATGATCAAGAATGCCTTTATGGACACTGACCGTGTCGAGGTGCTTATGGGCCCACAGCCGTTGCACTTTGGTATGGACGCCAGTGCCGGTGCATTTAATATCTCCAGTAAGCGCCCCACTGCCGAATATGAAGGTGAAATAGCCAGTGAGTTTGGTAACGATGGTAAACGCGAACTGTTTGGTATGTTTAGCGGACCGATATCAGACACTCTGGCATTCCGTGTGGCTGCCAGTTATGACAACCTGGACGGCCTGTTAAAGCACCGTCTGACCAATTCGAAGTTTCCGCGGTTTGATTCACTGGGTGGTCGCGCGATGCTTGAGTGGAAACCAAATGAAAGCTGGAACATCCTGACCAAGTTCGAGATCAACCGGCAGCGCAATGGCGGCGAGATAGGCTCGGGCTGTATTGCGGAAGGCAGTGTGCGTGGATGGTCAGCTGCGACTATTAACGGCGTTACGCCCGGCAATCCGGATGCTGGCCAACAGACCAGTGTCTACGTACCCGCCAGCGAGGGGGGGCTCTCAAATAGTGGTCAACTCGGTATCGTCCAGTTTGACCCGAAATACACGGGCAAGGACTGTTTTGAGGATGAATATGGCATCAGCCGTAACGGGCCGTGGGTAAAGCCGATCTTAACCAATATCGCCAAGAGTGGCCTAAGCACAGTCTTTGATGGGTATGTGGATGCCGGGGCGGTGCAGAATGCATTTCATTCCGTTGAAAACGTGGAAGAGTTTGGCGTAATGGGTATAGACGGTATCGACGGCAAGGGCTATAACGGCCATGATGATGTTGATTCCCATCATGCCCTCATTGATGCAAGCTACGAGTTTGCCAACGGCTGGACACTCAATTCGCAATCGGCCTTCGTGAAGTTTCAACGTGATGCCAACGCCGACAGTGGTGATGGTATCTTTGCCGATAGTAACCAGTTTCGCCGCATCAATACGGATCAGCATAGCCAACAGCTCCGGTTGGAGGGGCCTGCCGATGGTTATGACATCGGTAGCATGAATCTGAATTTCATGGCAGGTGCCTACTACCAGCAATGGGACAAGGACGTAATGGTCAGTAATATCAGGGCGATCCTGCGTCAAGGGCAGCGCATGAACTTTATCTGGGAAGACGCTGAATTCAAGTCCGCATTCTGGGGTATGGACCTGAAATTTATGGATGAACAGGTGTCCTTGCAGTTTGGCGGACGTTATTCTGATGTGCACAAAGAGGTCTTCCTGCAAGGATATGGTGCCGCGCTGATATTTGATCAAATCCCCTGTGATTCAAATGGTATAGATTCAGACCCCGCGACCTGTACAATTGACCCGGATTTCAAGCGGGTACATACCAACCTGTCCACGTTCACCATTGTTGATCCGGTTACCGGCAGGGGTGCAACCACAGGTACTGCTGCGCAACGGCTACAGCGTCAGATCCGCGTTGATAGCCCGAGGATATTCATCGAGGGTGCAAATCTGAATAATCTGTGGACCCATCTTCAGTGGAACATACGTACCCCGGTACCACTCAACTGGAGAGGCGCGGGAGCTCCGGCCGTCGGTTTGACTGCGCCTGTCTATGCGAATGCCAATGGCCCGTTTGGCAGTTGTGACACATGTATCGAGGACATCGATCAGGGCGCAACTGATTATGCATCGCAGGTTGTACTTAGCTACACACCAAACGGTGGCGGACTGGATGGCAATCATACCTTTTATGGTAAATATGCCGAGGGTTTCAAGGGGCCTGTCACGGATACCGGCACATCTACTCTCCCGACGTCAATTGACGAAATCTACTTTACGTCGGAATACTCCAAGTCGTATGAACTGGGAGCAAGAGGTAGCATACTGGATGGACGGGCACGCTACAGCGTTACCGGTCATATTACCCGGTTCATCGACCTGCAGGCCGAGGCCGCTGTATCTGATTTTGACCCGAACGATATTATTGACCAGCAAGGCGTCAGCCTGAATGCAGGTAGTGTCAAGGTGGATGGTGTGGAGTTAAACTTTGATATGGCTGTAACGGACAGGCTGGTGTTTAATTTTGCAGGTTCACTCATGAACGCCAGGTATGGTGAGTTTGATGGTACGGGCTGTACCAACTCTGAGATTGTCGCAGCCTCAATTGTTGCACTCGCGAACCCGGCGGGACGAACGGCAGCTGAACTTGCTTCTGCCAATTCTGTTCTGAATAATATGGCTGAGTTGAGAGCGACCTTGCCATCTGCCTCGGAAATACCCGAAGAACTGCTGGCAAATGGTGGTTGCCGTCTCGCGGATACAGCCAAATTTGCCGCAGGTGATTCGTCCCTCGGGGCACAATTCACATTCAACCGCGCTGGTCTGGAACCGGCCTTTGCGCCTGATTACAAAATCGTGCTGGGCGCCACCTATACGTTGCCGATCCTGGATGACTATGAGCTTATGCTGAACGCTCAGGGATATATTGAGGACGAAAAGACTGTGCTGGCGGACGTAATGGACAAGTCCCGAATGTATAATGCCGGCCATTGGGATGCCAACCTGATGGCAGGATTTGGGCCCCAGGATGGTACCTGGCAGTTTGCCGCCTATGTCCGTAACCTGATGGAAGACCGTATCGTCTTCAATCAGGAATACGACCTGACCCGTGCCGGTATCGTCTTCACTGATGACAGGGGTATCAGCAAGGCCAGCTTCCGGGGTTATGGTGTGCGATTCCAGTATTTCTTCAGATAAGGCGTCGTAAATAAATAAACGTATCAACTTGAGATTTATAGTGCTATGCTAATTGGAGCATGAACACTGCAATTGAGTTGAAGCAAAAGTTGAATTCTGTTTGGCCGCTATTGGATGAGCGGACTCGACGCCTGCTTGCCGCCAATGAAGCGGCGAGTTTGGGCTTTGGCGGAATCTCTGCTGTGCATCGCGCGTGCGGTTTATCACGGCGATCTATAGCCCAAGGCGTGCGTGAAATTCAAGATGGCATAGCACCCGCGAAGGGACAGGTTCGCCGCGCTGGCGGGGGACGCAAGTCGATCACCGTTTCTGATCCGAATTTGCTGGAGGCATTGGAGAAGATGATTGACTCTCAAACGCGAGGGGACCCGCAGTCGCCATTGCGGTGGATTTGCAAAAGCACAAGGGTCATTGCCAAACAGTTGAGCAAGAACAAGCACCCGGTCAGTCATATGAAGGTCGCCCAGCTTCTTCATGATTTGAAATTCAGCCTGCAAAGCAATCGCAAGACCGAAGAAGGCTCGGACCACCCCGACCGAGATGCGCAATTTCGCCATATCAATACAGCGGTAAAGAAGTCACTCAAGCAAGGGATCCCTGTCATATCGGTGGACACAAAGAAGAAGGAACTCATAGGCAATTACGACCATGCTGGGCAACCATGGCTGCCCGCCAAACCGCCGATCAATGTTCAGGGTCACGACTTTCCTAACCCAGAAGTTGCGCGTGCATATCCCTATGGAATCTACGATTTGGCTCGCAATGCCGGATTTGTCAATGTGGGAACTGACCACGACACGGGAGAGTTTGCAGTGGCATCCATACGCGGGTGGTGGCGTCACGCAGGCAGGAAAATATATCCGGATGCGCACAAGCTATTGATTACCGCCGACGGCGGAGGCAGCAATGGGTCGCGACTGCGGCTTTGGAAACTGGATCTGCAAAGACTCGCCGATGAAACGGGGCTGTCTATTTCGGTCTGTCATTTCCCGCCAGGCACCAGCAAATGGAACAAGGTTGAGCATCGACTCTTTGCCTTCATTACATCAAATTGGCGCGGTGAGCCGTTGCGCGATTATGAAACGATCGTCAATCTGATAGCTCACACTACAACGGTCAAGGGACTGAAAGTGACGTGCAGATTGGACCGAAGGAAATACCCTACGGGGCGCAAAGTTAGCGACGCAGAAATGCTGCGTGTGAATGTAGAGAGAAACAAGTTTCACGGCGAATGGAACTACGTTATCAAGCCGCAACCAAAAGATTCGACTTGATACGTTTATTTGTTTACGCTGCCTTACCACAAGACGTCATATCCGGCGCGCGCTCAAAAACCAACCGCAACACCTTGGAGGGGTTAAGGTGTTGCGATGGAAAAATCAGAAAAGCATTACCAGCAGTTGAATGCTGAAGAACCAGCGACGATTATGCTGATGCGGCAAGAGAAAAGAGGGCTGCGTGAAATCGGACGCTTTTTGAAACGCTCTCCCAGCACCATTTTACGAGAGACTGGTCGTGACTTGGCATCTGAATCCGGCTACGTTGCATCCTTGGCTGGCGCACAGGCACGGAGTCTACGAGTCAAGCCCCGTAAGGCATTAAAGCTCGTGGTTGGTGGCGTGTTGTTTGATGTTGTTGTGGATCATCTCAAGAAGAAATGGTCGCCTGAGCAAATTGCAGGCACACTCAAGGGCATGCACCCAGATCAACCCGCACAACGCGTAAGCCACGCAACGATTTACCACACGCTCTATGCCATGCCGCGTGGTGAGCTGCGCCGCGAATTGATTGCCTGCTTACGCTGGAGCCGGGACCAACGCCGTTCCAAAACCCGTGCCCCGGATGGTCGTGGGCACATAGCGAAAATGCAGGGCATTCACCTGCGTCCGCCAGTAGTGGCAGATCGCTTGATACCAGGGCACTGGGAGGCAGACATGATCAAAGGCGCGATGAACCGCTCCTCAGTCGGTACGCTGGTTGAACGCACGACCTTGATGGTGGTGCTAGCCAAGATGCCTGATGGCACAGCGCAATCGGCTCTGGATGGCTTCAGTGAGGCGCTTAGCGCGATTCCTCCGGAGCTGCGCAAAACCTTCACCTACGATCAAGGACGCGAGATGAGCAAACACACGCAACTGACTGAACGAACCGGCGTGGCGGTATATTTCTGTGACCCGCACAGCCCATGGTAGCGGGGGCTGAACGAGAACACCAACGGGCTGCTGCGCCAATATTTACCCAAGGGGGCCGACCTGTCGGTTTACACACAAGAGCAACTGGATGAGATAGCATGGAGCTTGAATACACGTCCGAGGAAGTCACTCGGATTTCGGTCACCGGTAGAGGTTTACAGCGAGCTGCTGCACAATATGGAACCTGCTAAAACTGCTACTAAACATTAACTGTTGCGGTTGGTTTTTGAATCCGCCAACTATAAAGATCCCTAGTCTGCGCAAGGATGACAAACTGAGCCACTACCGAATAGCTGCCCTTATTTTGAGAAAAACGATTTGATCGTACTCATAAACCCTGACTGGTTCTTATCGGCAAAGCCTTTCAGACTTAACAATGACTGGTTTTGCGGATTGATTTTCAGACCTATATCTATATAGCTTGTCATCTTGTCGATTTCATTTTTGATCATGGCCTGTTCAGCCAGTACAGCATACTGTTCTGCAATATCCAGTATACCTGTGATCGCAGTCTGGTTGCCCGGATCCAGTTCGAGCAAACGCCCGTAATAATAATAGGCATTGTCCCTGGGCGGATACGTCAACTTGAAATCCTGCAGACTCTGTTTACCAAGCCAGGTCAGCGCATTGATTACCTCATCCAGCGCCGGTGCATCTTGATCCACCTGCTGTTCCTGCGCAGCTGTCTGCGTCTGGATCTGCTCTATAAGAGGCGGCTCGTCTGGTGTATTCGTCAATACGGTCTGGGTAGACGTATTCGCAGTCATCGATGCCGGTGCTTTTATGCGAATATCAACGTATTCCAGGGTCGAAAACAGTACCATCCCGAGTAACAGCATACTTAACAGTACCTGTTTAGCACGCCGGTTTCTTTGTTCCGGATCTACAAGCTGATTGGAACTGGTTGCGTCAAAATCAAGACTGACTGTACGTTTTTTATGCTTACGCTGCAAACTCTCTATCTTGGCAACCAGCGTGTCGGTATCCGAAATTCTATTGTCCCGCTTCTTTGCCATCATGCCGTTAAGCAATGGCTGATATTCTTTCAGTTCATCCGGTAACTGCGGGACCGGTGCCTGCTTGTGCTGGATAACAATATCGATGACTGAGTTCGAAATATAGGGTTTTTTCCCGGTGAGCATTTCATAGAAGATACAACCCAGACTGTAAATATCTGCCCGACCATCGATTTTAACGCCGTCCGCCTGCTCCGGACTGACATAGTTCGGACTTCCCAGGAAAATGCCGGTAGAGGTCAGATCTTTTTCAATGTCGACCTGTTTGGCTATACCAAAGTCGGTCAATAAGGGTGAGTGGCCGTCCCGGAACAGGATATTGGCCGGCTTTACGTCTCGATGAACTATCCCGTGTTTGTGTGCCTCGTTCAACGCCCTGGAGACCTTCACCAGGATATCCAGCGCCTCTTCCTCGGAGACAGGCAGTTCCAGCCTTTGTTTAAGATCGCCACCCTGCACATATTCCATCGAGATATACAGCAGGTTGTTTGCTACACCGATGTCATAAATGGTGATGATATTCGGATGGCTAAGCGATGCAATAATCCGACCTTCCGACATGAACCTTTCGGTCAGGTCCTGCGAAGTATCCGCATCGACATGGTCCATTATCTTTAACACGACCGAACGATTCAGAGATTCCTGTATGGCCAGATAAACGGTTGCCATACCGCCCTTGCCTATTTCTTTTTGTATTTTGTAGCCCGGTATTTCCATGCGAGGATTATAAAGGCATTTTTGCCGTGTTAGTATCTGGAAATACTGCGGGGCCTACGGTTTTGAAGCAAAAATCCCCTGCTGTGAGGGGTGAGGGCGTAAATAGTGAGGTGTAAAATCGCCTGAAAAAGCGTATAGCTATTGTGAACAGTGTGCTGGGGCAATGAATACAAATTAATAAATTCTGTTTATCGGGTCAATCCTGTCTTGCTTGTTTTATACCCCTCTGTCTTCACGTCTCAGCTCCGTCGCCCGGTGTTTTGCCCGGATATAATCCTTGTGGGAGACATACAGCAGATCGGATATTTTACGAATAAAGTATTCTTCATACTTATGGATCACGCTGTCGGCCGCCGCTACCCTCCACAGCAGTTCGATAATAATGGTCTTTTCTTCGCGGGTCAGGTCGGTATTGATTGCCCTGGTGAAGTCATGCAATGAATGCGCATGATCTGACTGCTGTCTGGCCAGCTCCACCAGCGCCTCGGCCTCCTGTTCATCCAGATGAAAATGCTGCTTGACTGCCGATAGTATGACCGTCTTCTCTCCCGGATCGATGTCAGAATCGGCCAGTGCTATCTCCAGCATCAACACAGCGGCACAAATTTCGAGCGTATGTACCCGGTTTACTGTGTCCTCAGTCCGGGTGGCCAGGGACTGGCGCAGAAAATCCGTCAGCGATTTAATCATTCAGCAGCCGCTAGTTTACCCGCCAGCTGGTATTTATATACAGACCATTATTGAATTCATCAAAATACGCGCCCAGCAGCGGGTGGTTGATCTGTTCGTCGGAAATATCGGCCAACAGATCCTGTTCCGGCACATAGATTTCATCCAGCACGTTATTGACCAGCATTTTGTACCAGGGCTGGTCTTTTGGCGGGCTGGTCCGTGCAAAGTTTGCATACCACCTGTCTGAACCAAGAAACACCGGGTCAATATCAATGACTACACCTCTGCAATTAAGCTGTTTATGGACGACGACCTGGCCCATACCAAACATGGCGACAGCCCTTGTCACATTTTTGTCCTGCACGATGTTAACTTTATTCGTTATCATAGTCAGTTGTATCCTCAAGCCTTTTTGTGTCAGTTGTTAACCCTATAACATAATGTAATGGCCGAAATGAGAAAAACAAGGGTATTTGTTGAATCTGTGCTGCAAATCGGAGAGATCGTCAATCTGGAAAACGATGCGGCACACTATCTTGGTCGTGTACTTAAGGTCCGTACCGGCGATACGGTACAGGTATTTAACGGACGTGGCGGCTGTTATGAGGCCGGGATTATCGGAATAGACAAACGGTCCGTTTCGATAAAACCGTTGCGATATCTGGCCGAAAATAACGAATCTGCACTGGCGCTGACCCTGGCGCAGGGTATATCCCGGGGACAGCATATGGATTACACCGTACAAAAAGCGGTAGAACTCGGCGTTACCAGAATTGTCCCCTTGTTTACCGAATTCAGCAATGTCCGGCTTGCAGCGGAACGGGCCGGTAAGCGTCTGGATCACTGGCAGAAAATCATTACCAGCGCCTGTGAACAGTCCGGTCGTAATATCCTGCCGGTACTGGTCGAACCTGTCCCGTTGCAGGAATGGGTCAGCAGTGACACCAGTCCACTTAAACTGTTGATGGACCCGGAGGCGGGGCAGGGCCTGTCTATGCTGACCGCCAACAACAGTAATATAACGCTGTTATGCGGGCCTGAAGGCGGCCTCAGTCAGAAGGAAATTGAATATGCGCTAGCCTGTGGATACCAGAAAATCTCCCTGGGCCCGAGAATATTGCGGACGGAGACTGCCGCCATAGCGGCTATCGCGGTCTGTCAGGCACTCCAGGGTGATATGATGTATAATCGCCTGCCGCAAAACCAGACCGAGACACAATGATATCCCGACCTGCACATTCTGTTCCCGACTTGTCAACCTCATTGAACGCGCCGCTGTTACAAGTGGAAAAGCAGATCATCGCGCACCAGTCGGGTATCGAGTCCTGGTTTCGTACCCAGTGGCACAATACCCCAGCACCATTTTATTCCTCGGTCGATTTGCGCAACTCCGGCTACAAGATAGCCCCGGTCGACACAAACCTGTTTCCTGCCGGATTTAATAATCTTAATCCGGATTTCGAGGCGATCTGTATTCAGGCGCTCCAGCTCGCGGTGGACCATCTGGGCAAAAAGATTGACCGCATCCTGCTGATACCTGAAAACCACACCAGAAATATGTTTTACCTGGAGAATGTCGAGGTCTTGCTGTCCTTGATAGCGAAGGCAGGATTTGACGTGGCGATCGGATCACTGGTCCCCGGATTGACAGAACCACAGTACATTACGCTGGAATCCGGCGGTTCCCTCTTGCTCCATCCGCTAATCCGCAATGGCGATACACTGAGTGTTGACGGCTTTACTCCCGACATGATCCTGCTGAACAACGATCTGTCGGGCGGACGACCGGCAATACTCGAAAACCTGCAACAGCCGGTTGTACCTGCATTGTCGCTCGGCTGGTCCAGCCGGCTGAAATCAGTACATTTCCGCCACTACAAGGAGATTGCCCTGGAGTTTTCAGAGCAGATTGGTATCGATCCGTGGTTTATTGACCCATTGTTTCGCAACTGCGGTGAAATTGATTTCATGAGAAAGGAAAGCAACCACTGCCTGGAAAGCAATGTGAATGCTCTATTAATAGCCATAAAGAAAAAATACGATGAATACGGTGTGGAGCAAAGGCCCTATGTGGTTGTAAAGGCCGATGCCGGCACCTACGGCATGGGCGTAATGATGGTCCACAGTGCCGAGGAGCTTCAGGACATGAACCGCAAGGAACGGACCAGGATGTCGACCACGAAAGAAGGTCAGAAGGTCACGAAAGCGATAGTCCAGGAAGGTGTATATACAAACGAAACCTGGGGTGCTGACAAGACGGTTGCCGAGTCCGTGGTCTATATGATCGACAAGAACGTCGTCGGAGGGTTCTACCGCGTGCATCCAAAAAGAGGTGTTAATGAAAACCTGAATTCACCCGGCATGCAATTCGAACCACTCGCATTTGAGGACTGTTGTGTCTCGCCCGACAAGGGTCAGGCACCCGATGCACAACCGAACCGGTTCTATACCTATGGTGTTATTGCCCGCCTGGCCCATCTTGCTGCCGCAAGGGAAACAGCGAATCTGTAGGGTGAGAAATTGTCAGGACGGTTAGCCGTCATTCCGGGGCCGCGCTAGCGGAAGCGACCCACAGGATGTGGGAAATGTCGCGTGAGGACAGGAAGTCCGGAGCGACCGGAATCCAGATCAAACAAGCGCAGTTATATTGCAATAATCAGTGGAGATAAACAGTAGTACGCCTACGGCGTAATTAATTTTACTGGCCGCTCGGCTTGGTCTCCATGAGTCGCTCTACCGCTTACATCCATGTAAGCGTCTCGCGCATCCATGCGCTCCGCGGCATTTGCACATCCTGTGCGGCAGACTCCCGCATTCGTGGGAATAACGAAATAAATAAAGTCGTTATGACCGGGTATATCGGCCTCGTGTCTCGGCAACCACGGATTGTCTGCGGGGTTTATTGCGTTCGAAAGTAATATGTACTTCAGCATCCAGTATCCCTGCAACCCGCCGGAGCATACTGAGTGAATGTCCTTCATAGGATGGAGATTCCAGCCGGCTGATCTGTTGTTGGGTGGTTCCCAGCCGTTTGGCGAGTTCCTGCTGTGACAGACCTGCTTCCTTGCGCAAGGCGGCAATTTTCAACGATACGTCCCATGCTTCACCCGCATTACGGAAGCGTTCGGCAAAGTCCTTGTCTTTCAGTTGTTGCTTCAGGTATTTGTCAAAATTGGTCCGTTTCATATAGGTTGTCTGATAATCCAGTCATGCATGCGGGCCAGTGCAATTTCCCTGTCAATCTGTGAGATTTTCTGGCCCTTATTGCGGATACCATGTACT
>JBCKWF010000004.1:0-34410 GCA_038922895.1 Gammaproteobacteria bacterium | reverse complement strand
TCCGGTTTTGCCATCAAACCACGCATACCGGCCAACTGACGAATCTGGGCAGCTGAACCACGGGCACCTGAATCCGCCATCATAAAGATGGAGTTAAAGGAGGGCTGTTTGACCGTCGCTCCGTTCACATCAACAACTTCTTCCGTACCCAGTTTGTCCATCATCGCCTTGGCAACTTGGTCATTCGTATGCGACCAGATATCAACTACCTTGTTATACCTTTCACCGTCAGTAATCAGGCCTGAAGTATATTGCTGCTGAAATTGTCTGACCTGCTCTTCGGCCTTGCCGATGATCGCATCTTTTTCGTCCGGAACCACCATGTCATCGACCCCGAAAGATACACCGGACTTGGTCGAATAGCGGAACCCGATATACATCAACTGATCCGAGAACACGACGGTCGCCTTCAAGCCATGATTTCGATAGCAGGCATTAATCAGCCTGGATATCGCCTTCTTTGTCATCGGCTGATTAACATTAGAAAACGGCATGCCTTCAGGTAAAATCCTGGAAAGCAGGGCCCGGCCGACTGTCGTCTCTATCCGTTTGAATGTGGAGGTTTTCTCACCATTCTCCGCAACTTCTGTCTGCGGGATTCTGACCTGTATCTGCGCGTGCAGATCAACAAAATTTTGCTCATAGGCGCGATGCACTTCATCGACATCCGCAAAAATCATACCTGTACCTTTTGCCGCCACAGAATCACGGGTCATATAGTACAAACCGAGCACAATGTCCTGCGTTGGCACAATAATGGGTTCACCATTGGCGGGCGACAGTATGTTGTTGGTAGACATCATCAGGGTCCGGGCTTCCAACTGTGCCTCAAGTGATAATGGAATGTGTACTGCCATTTGATCGCCGTCAAAGTCAGCGTTAAATGCCGTACATACTAGCGGGTGTAACTGTATGGCCTTGCCTTCAATCAGCACCGGTTCAAACGCCTGGATACCCAGGCGGTGCAACGTCGGTGCGCGATTCAACATAACCGGATGTTCACGGATCACTTCTTCCAGAACGTCCCAGACTTCAGGCCCTTCGCGTTCTACCAGTTTTTTTGCAGCCTTGATAGTCATTGCCAGACCCCTGCGTTCGAGTTTGCTGAAAATAAACGGTTTGAACAGTTCGAGCGCCATTTTTTTCGGCAGCCCGCACTGATGCAGCTTTAGAGTCGGACCAACTACGATTACCGAACGACCTGAATAATCAACGCGTTTACCCAGAAGGTTCTGACGGAAGCGGCCCTGTTTGCCCTTGATCATGTCTGCCAGTGATTTTAATGGCAACTTGTTCGTCCCTGTTATGGCGCGGCCTCTCCTGCCATTGTCGAGCAATGCATCTACCGATTCCTGCAACATCCTCTTTTCATTGCGAATAATAATGTCTGGTGCATTCAAATCAAGCAGACGCTTCAGGCGGTTATTACGGTTAATAACCCGTCTGTAAAGATCATTCAGATCCGATGTGGCAAACCTGCCGCCATCCAGCGGGACCAATGGACGTAATTCCGGCGGTAATACCGGTAATACTTCAAGGACCATCCACTCTGGCTTATTGCCCGACTTATGAAATGCCTCCAGCAGCTTCAATCGTTTTGATATCTTGCGGAGCTTGGTTTCCGATTTTGTTTCGGGGATCTCGGTGCGTAATACAGTAATTTCTGCTTCCAGCTCAATCGACTTTAACAATGCATGGATCGCCTCAGCACCCATCTTTGCCTCGAACTCATCGCCGTACTGCTCAATTGATTCGAGATAATTTTCTTCAGTCAGCAACTGTCCCCTTTCAAGCTGGGTCATGCCTGGCTCGATCACGACATAGGCTTCAAAATAGAGAACCCTTTCAATTTCCCTCAGCGTCATATCCAGCAACAATCCCATCCGGGACGGCAGCGACTTCAGATACCAGATATGGGCGACCGGACTCGCAAGTTCTATATGACCCATGCGATCACGTCTTACTTTTGACAGCGTTACTTCAACTCCGCATTTTTCACAAACGACACCGCGGTGCTTTAATCTTTTATATTTACCACAAAGACATTCGTAATCTTTTACGGGCCCGAAGATTTTTGCGCAAAACAATCCATCACGTTCAGGCTTGAACGTCCGGTAATTGATTGTTTCCGGCTTCTTTACCTCACCGTATGACCATGAACGGATTTTTTCGGGTGAAGCCAGGCCAATGGCAATAATATCAAATTCTTCAGTTTGGCCTTGCTGCTTAAGAAGCTTGAGTAAGTCTTTCAACGTTTCTATCTCCGCGTAGGGATGTCATCCAACTCTTTATGTTTAATTGTTTATTCCTGTTCCAGCTCTATATCGATACACAATGATCGAATTTCCTTGAGCAGAACATTGAACGATTCAGGCATTCCTGCTTCCATATAGTGGTTTCCGTCCACAATATTCTTGTACATCTTGGTACGCCCGTTTACATCATCAGATTTCACAGTCAACATTTCCTGCAACGTGTATGCCGCGCCATAGGCTTCCAGTGCCCAGACTTCCATTTCTCCGAATCTCTGGCCCCCAAACTGGGCCTTGCCCCCAAGCGGTTGTTGGGTCACAAGACTGTAAGGTCCGGTTGAACGTGCATGCATCTTGTCATCAACCAGATGGTTCAGCTTGAGCAAATACATATATCCGACTGTAATTTCCCTATCAAACATTTCGCCTGTTCTTCCATCAACAAGCTTGGTCTGTCCGCTCCTGGGTAAATCTGCCAGTTCAAGCATACGTTTGATTTCATCTTCGCTTGCGCCATCAAATACTGGTGTGGCCATAGGCACACCGGCTTTCAGATTTCTGGCCAGTTCAATGATCTCTTCATCGGTTAATGTATTGATTGCTTCCTTTTTGCCACTATGGTTATAGATTTGTTCAAGGAATTTACGGACATCCTTGATACTGGACCGGGCTTCGATCATGTTGCCGATCTTCTTGCCAAGTCCTTTTGCGGCCCAACCAAGATGGGTTTCCAGTACCTGTCCAATGTTCATACGGGAAGGCACGCCCAGTGGGCTCAATACGATATCTACAGGCGTCCCATCCAGCATATGCGGCATATCTTCAACAGGAACAATGGTTGAAATAACGCCCTTGTTTCCATGCCGGCCGGCCATCTTGTCACCCGGCTGGACACGACGTTTAACTGCAAGGTAAACCTTGACCATTTTCAGTACACCGGGAGCAAGATCATCGCCGGATGTCAGTTTGGAGCGTTTCTCCTCAAACCTGCCGTCGAAGTCCTTGCGTAACTGGCGTAATTGCTGGGACGTCTGTTCGAGTACATGGTTTGCATCCTCATTGTGCAGATTGATTTCAAACCATTTTTCTCTCGGGGTATCAGCCAGATACTGTTTCGTCACCTTGCTTCCTGCAGACAGACCACCTGGACCGCCATCGGCAACCTTGCCAGTAATGTATTTTACCATGCGCTGATATACACCGTCTTCCATGATACGGAGCTGATCGTTCAGGTCTTTCCTGACCTGGTTCAGTTCAGCCTCTTCAATTTCGAGGGCACGGGCATCTTTTTCAATGCCCTCGCGGATAAATACCTGTACATCTATGACGATACCATTCATGCCGGAAGGCACACGTAGCGAGGTATCTTTCACATCAGAGGCCTTTTCACCAAAAATTGCCCGGAGCAGCTTTTCTTCCGGCGTCAGCTGTGTTTCACCTTTCGGTGTGACCTTGCCAACCAGAATATCACCCGGATTGACCTCGGCACCGATAAATACAACACCGGATTGGTCGAGTTTGTTCAGGGCACTCTCACTGACATTTGGAATGTCCGCAGAGATTTCCTCTGGCCCCAGTTTGGTATCGCGGGCAACGCAGGTCAGCTCTTCAATATGAATCGAGGTAAACCGATCTTCCTGTACCAGACGCTCCGAGATCAGAATTGAATCCTCAAAGTTGTATCCGTTCCAGGGCATGAATGCGACCATCAGATTCTGGCCCAGTGCGAGCTCACCCAGATCAGTTGAAGGGCCGTCTGCAAGCACATCGCCTTTGGTAATGATGTCACCCGTATTGACCAATGGCTTTTGATTGATACAGGTATTCTGGTTCGAACGGGTGTACTTGGTCAGGTTATAAATATCTACCCCTGGTTCACTCGCAGTAACCTCATCATCATTCACACGAATAACTATTCTACCGGCATCAACCGAGTCAACAACCCCGCCCCTTACCGCAACGACCGTCACACCAGAATCAATTGCAACCGTTCGTTCCATGCCCGTACCAACCAGAGGCTTTTCAGTTCTGAGTGTCGGCACAGCCTGACGCTGCATGTTGGATCCCATAAGGGCACGGTTAGCATCATCGTGTTCCAGAAAAGGTATCAATGACGCAGCGACCGACACGATCTGCTTTGGTGACACATCCATATATTCGACCCTGGCAGGGGTCGCCATCGTAAATTCATTCTGATATCGGCAGGAAATCAGTTCATCCATCAGTTGATGATTTTTATCGTCCAGAGTGGAATTGGCCTGGGCAATCATATAATTGCCTTCTTCTATCGCAGAAAGGTAATCTATTTTTTCCGTTACCTTGCCGTTGACAACCTTTCTGTACGGGGTTTCAAGAAACCCGTAATCATTCGTTCGCGCATAGATTGCCAATGAGTTGATCAAACCGATATTGGGTCCTTCCGGGGTTTCAATCGGGCATACACGACCATAATGGGTGGGGTGTACGTCACGCACTTCAAATCCGGCACGTTCTCTCGTCAAGCCGCCTGGCCCAAGTGCGGATATACGCCGCTTATGGGTTATTTCGGACAGCGGATTATTCTGATCCATAAACTGTGACAGCTGGCTAGAACCAAAAAACTCCCTGATTACAGCGGAAACGGGCTTCGCGTTGATAATTTCCTGCGGCAGCAGGCCTTCTGATTCAGCCAGCCCCAATCTCTCTTTTACAGCGCGTTCAACCCGTACCAGTCCGACCCTGAACTGGTTTTCTGCCATCTCGCCAACACTTCTGACCCGTCTGTTGCCTAAATGATCAATATCATCAATCGTACCCTTGCCATTCCTGATATTTACCAGTGTATGCAATACATCAATAATATCCGAGTACAACCCCTGTTCCTTGTATAACTGCTTGGATGCTTCATCGCTCCGTACACTGAAGAATTTGCTGTCATAAACCACACCAGGGCCAGTTACTTCCTTACGGCCTACGCGGCGATTAAATTTCATTCTGCCAACCGCTGACAAATCATATCTGTCAGAACTGAAAAACAGGTTTTTAAACAGGTTCTCTGCAGCGTCCTTGGTTGGCGGTTCTCCCGGTCTCATCATGCGATAGATTTCGATCTGGGCTTCGAGCTGATTCTTGGTAGCATCAATATTCAGCGTGTCGGAAATGTACGGCCCCCTGTCCAGATCATTCGTGAACAACGTTTCGATCTCAATGCCAGCGTGGTGCTCAACCAGCTTTTCAAGCAAGGCTTCGGTCACCTCCACATTCGCTTCAGCCAGAATCTCTCCAGATTCCCTGTCGATGATATCTTTAGCGAGAATCTTTCCAACCAGATAATCTACCGGCACTTCCAGTTGCTTCAGCTTTGCAGCTTCCATCAATTTAATATGGCGCGCAGTTATCCTGCGATCGGCTTCAACAATAATATTTGCCTTTTTATCGGTAATATCAAATGCAACAGTTTCACCTCTCAAACGATCGGGAACCAGTTCAAGGAAGATTCCTTTTTTCTTGATGGAAAATTTATTTGTCTCAAAGAAAATATCAAGAATCTCCTGGGTGCTGTAACCAAGCGCCCTGAGCAGAATGGTTGCCGGGATTTTTCGACGGCGGTCAATCCGGCAATACACCATATCTTTCGGATCAAATTCAAAGTCCAGCCACGATCCGCGATATGGAATGATACGGGCCGAATAAAGCAGTTTGCCGGAAGAATGTGTTTTACCTTTATCATGCTCGAAGAATACGCCAGGCGAACGATGCAACTGCGAGACTATGACCCTCTCCGTACCGTTAATCACAAAGGTACCATTCGTTGTCATCAAAGGGATTTCTCCCATGTACACATCCTGTTCCTTGATATCCTTGACGACCTTATTACTCAGTCCGGCATCTTTATCATAGATAACCAGACGTACTTTTACCCGTAATGAAGCCGCATAAGTCATGCCACGTAACTGACACTCTTTAACGTCAAAAACCGGCTTGCCCAGGTTATAATTGACATACTCCAGGACCGCGTTGCCAGAATAGCTTCCAATCGGGAAAACCGACTTGAATGCAGCATTCAAACCCTTGTCTTTACGATTTTCAGGGGTAACTCCCGGTTGCAGGAACTGATCGTAAGAATCTATCTGGGTTGCAAGCAGATAAGGTACTTTCAAAACGCTGGTCCGTTTGCCAAAATCCTTGCGAATCCGCTTTTTCTCAGTATAAGAATAGGTCATTAACCAACCTCACAGGTATAGCCACTCGTAAAAATAATGAAATTAAAGTACAGGCCGGCGTATTTCACCGCCAGCCTGTACATAATCATTAACTAATATGCTCAACAGCCTTATTTGACATCAACCTTGGCGCCGGCTTCTTCAAGCTGCTTCTTGATACTTGCAGCATCGTCTTTGGTAGTGCCTTCCTTGACGGTTGACGGTACGCCTTCAACCAGGTCCTTCGCTTCTTTCAGGCCCATACTGGTAATCACACGAATCACCTTGATTACACCGACCTTGTTTTCACCAAAACTGGTCATAATTACATCGAACTCGGTTTTTTCTTCAACGGCAGCAGCACCACCCCCGGCGCCAGGCGCAGCAGCAGCTGCAACTGGTGCGGCGGCAGACACACCCCAGGCGTTTTCCAGCTCGTTGATTAATTCAACCAGTTCCATAACCGGCATTTGACTTAAAGCATCTTTAATTTCTTGTCTAGAAACAGCCATTTTCAGTTCCTCTTGTTAAGCTCTTAATAAAATTTAATGGGTTAAGCCCGATGATCAGGCAGCCTGTTGTTGATCACGTCTGGCAGCAAGCACTCGTGTAAATTTCGCCTCTGGTTCCGCAAGGACGCGCACAAATTTTCCTAATGGTGCCTTAAGGACACCCAGGAACATCGAACGGGCCTGATCCAGTGAGGGCAAATTGGCAACTCGTTCCAGGTCCTTTACAGCGAGTAACCGGCCATCCATAGCAACCAGTTTTACAACCAGTTTTTCATTTGCCTTACTGAATTCACGAATGACTTTTGCCGCAGAACCAGGTTCAGAGCTGGAAAATGCAAGCAACAAGGGTCCAACCAGACCCTCACGCATACATTCAAATCCGGTGCCTTCCAGCGCCCTTCTTGCCAACGTATTACGAACAACTCTCAGATATATACCGGCCTTGCGGGCAGCTTGACGCAGTTGCGTAAGCTGACCCACGCTCAGTCCGTTATACTCTGCTGCGATTGCAGTTGGCGATCTCGCCGCGACTGCGGCAATCTCGGCTACTATCGCCTTTTTTTGTTCAAGAGTAAGACTCATAGTGAGTTTCTCCATTACCGTGAAGGTACACAAGAACAGAATTCCACTTACGTATCCTTCTGCTCACCAATCCATACCGGCGTACCAAAGTTAATATTCACGGTGACCAATTCAGGAAAATCCTGTCAGGGCACACCGTCTGCGCTGGTAAATCTTTAATTACATTAAGCTGAAGCAAAAAACTCTCCAGCACCTGCGGTCTTTGACGAGCAGCGAGTTCCATTCACTGACCCAAAGTCTTTTATACCGCCCGGTCACTTGCAGTTAATAACGCAAGGAACAGCGTAGTCACACCGGCGATATCTAAAATGTTGGCGATATCTAAATTGTTAATGTTCCCAAATCAACCGTTAACCCGGGACCCATTGTTGTAGATAAACATATCTTTCTCATGTAAATACCTTTGGAAGAACTCGGCTTTACTTTCATAAGGTCATTCAAGAGTGCATTCAGGTTGTCCATTAAGGCTGTCTCCTCGAAGGAAACCTTGCCTATTGCACAGTGGATAATGCCGTTTTTGTCTGTCTTGTACCTGACCTGACCAGCTTTTGCATTAATAACGGCCTGCTTGACGTCTTTAGTTACGGTACCACTCTTGGGGTTAGGCATAAGCCCGCGAGGTCCAAGAACCTTGCCCAGTTTACCGATAATTGGCATTGCATCCGGGGTGGAGATAACCACATCAAAATCCATGAAACCCTTCTGGATTTTTTCAGCCAGATCCTCCATGCCAACATAATCAGCGCCGGTTGCAGCAGCTTCCTTTGCCTGTTCACCCTGGGCAAATACCGCTACCTTGACAGATTTGCCTGTGCCTCTTGGGAGTACTGTAGATCCACGTACGGCCTGATCTGACTTGCGCGGATCAATACCCAGATTGATAGCGACTTCAACTGACTCATCAAATTTTGTCTTCGAACAGTCTTTCAGCAGTTTAAGCGCTTCCTTCACATCATAAAATTTGCCGGGTTCCACTTTTTCCATGTAGGCCTTGACCCGTTTTGAGATTCTTGCCATGACTAGACCCCCTCTGTGTCAAGCCCCATACTGCGGGCAGTTCCTGCTATTGTGCGAACAGCTGCATCGAGATCAGCAGCAGTCAGGTCGGGTTGTTTCGTCTTCGCAATTTCTTCAAGCTGGGCACGACTGACCTTGCCGACTTTGTTGGTATTCGGCGTACCACTGCCACTGGTAATACCTGCAGCCTTCTTCAACAGATGCGAGGCCGGGGTCGTCTTCATGGCAAAGGTAAAACTCTTGTCAGAATAGACGGTAATAACGACAGGAACCGGTAAGCCTTGCTCTATGCCTTGTGTCTGGGCATTGAAGGTCTTGCAAAATTCCATGATGTTCAGACCGTGTTGACCCAGTGCCGGACCCACAGGCGGACTTGGATTGGCCTGTCCTGCTTTAACTTGCAGTTTAATATAGGTAACTATTTTCTTTGCCACGTTACTTCTCCTCTGGGTTCAAACGCCTGGCTGTTTGCAAGGCTCCCCGTTTCTAATGTAAGTCGCCAGTTGCTGGTCGCTGGTAAAACATCCACTAGCGACAAGCAACTAATTACTCTTTCTCTATCTGACCAAATTCCAGTTCAACCGGTGTCGAGCGACCAAAGATCAAGACGGATACTCTCAGCCTGCTCTTTTCATAATTTACTTCTTCTACCACACCGTTGAAGTCTGTAAATGGACCATCTGTAACCCGTACCACTTCGCCCGGCTCGAATACAATTTTCGGCCGTGGCTTGTCAACACCTTCTTCAACCCTCTGCAGAATCGAATTTGCCTCCACATCGCTGATCGGGGCCGGTTTGTCGGATGTGCCGCCGATAAAACCCAATACTCTTGGCGAGTCCTTGACCAGATGCCAGGTATTGTCATTCATATCCATATGCACCAGCACATATCCTGGGAAAAACTTGCGGTCACTTTTGCGTTTTTTGCCATCACGCATTTCCACAACTTCCTCGGTTGGAACCAGAATGTCACCAAACTGATCTTCCATACCATGCAACTTGATACGATCCTTCAATGTACGCATTACATATTGTTCAAATCCGGAATAAGCGTGAATAACGTACCATCTGAATGCCATATTAACCACCCTGTCCCATCAGATACTGCACTGCCGATCCTAAAAACATATCGAGCAGCCAAAGAATTATAGCGACAACTATAACCACCAGAATCACGATTAACGTTGTCTGTACAGTCTCTTGACGGGTCGGCCATACAACTTTACGTAATTCAATTTGTGAGTCCTGAAAAAAAATCCAGCTATTACGTCCTTTCTCTGTCTGCAGTGCTATTCCAAGTGACACTGCAACTCCAACCAACAATCCGCCGAACCTCAGCAGGGATGACTGATCAGAAAAAATATAAAATCCGGCGACCGTTGCTATTGCAACCAGCACTGCGATGACCAGTTTTACAATATCAACCTTCACATTCACTGTTTCGACATTTGAACTCATAATACTTTTAGTAACCCAAAATCCTCATGAACCGATCCTCTGACTCTTGGCAGGCCAGGAGGGAATCGAACCCCCAACCTGCGGTTTTGGAGACCGCCGCTCTGCCAATTGAGCTACTGGCCTACATGAAATCTTCCCCGAAATTATCTTCTGCAGTTAATGAGATGCCGTAAGGTGCTGAATCATAACAATCGAAGAAATTCAGAACCGGATCGGCTCCTTCTGCAGATTTGACTTACATCAGCAATACTCAGCAATTTCAAGATTCAGCAACAATTACGCCAATATTTTGGATACAACACCGGCACCCACGGTACGGCCACCTTCACGAATAGCAAAGCGGACCCCATCTTCCATCGCAATCGGTGATATCAGGTCGACCGTCAACTTCACGTTGTCACCAGGCATCACCATCTCCGTTCCCGCAGGTAATACCACCGCTCCGGTCACGTCCGTCGTCCGGAAATAAAACTGCGGACGGTAGTTATTGAAAAACGGCGTATGCCTCCCGCCCTCTTCCTTACTCAATACATATATCTCACATTCAAACTTCGTATGCGGCGTAATCGTGCCCGGCTTGCACAACACCTGACCTCGCTCCACGTCTTCCCGCTTCGTACCTCGCAGCAATACGCCCACGTTGTCGCCCGCCTGGCCCTCATCCAGCAATTTGCGGAACATCTCAACACCCGTACACGTCGTCTTCTGCGTGTCCCTCAGACCCACTATCTCGATTTCCTCGCCGACCTTCACTATGCCGCGCTCAATTCGACCCGTCACCACCGTACCCCGGCCCGAGATCGAAAATACATCCTCTATCGGCATCAAAAACGGCTTGTCCACCGCACGCTCCGGCACCGGTATATACGCGTCCATCGCCGCTACCAGCTTCTCTACCGACACCGTCCCTATCTCGCTCGTGTCTCCTTCCAGTGCCTTCAGCGCGCTGCCTATCACCACCGGCGTCGCATCACCCGGAAAATCATACTTGTCCAGCAACTCCCGCACTTCCATCTCCACCAACTCCAGCAATTCAGCATCGTCTACCTGATCTGCCTTGTTCAGATACACCACGATGTACGGCACTCCCACCTGGCGCGCCAGCAAAATGTGTTCCCGCGTCTGCGGCATCGGTCCGTCTGCCGCACTCACCACCAGGATCGCTCCGTCCATCTGCGCCGCTCCCGTGATCATGTTCTTCACGTAGTCCGCATGCCCAGGACAGTCCACATGCGCGTAGTGACGCTTCTCACTCTCGTATTCCACATGCGCAGTCGCTATCGTGATCCCGCGCGCGCGCTCTTCCGGCGCATTGTCAATCTGGTCATACGCCTTGACCTCGCCACCAAACTTCGCCGCCATCGTCTTGGTGATCGCTGCCGTCAATGTCGTCTTGCCATGGTCTACGTGACCTATCGTCCCTACGTTGACATGCGGCTTCTTTCGTTCAAATTTAACCTTGGACATGGAAGTTTCTCCTCACGTAATAGCTTATATAACAACTTTATTGAATAAAGATAAATTCTGTAATTTCAATATTTTAACTCTGGAGCCCATAACCGGATTCGAACCGGTGACCTCTTCCTTACCAAGGAAGTGCTCTACCGACTGAGCTATATGGGCTACGAACTTGTCCAGTTGACCTGGAGCGGGTGATGGGAATCGAACCCACACCATCAGCTTGGAAGGCTGAGGTTCTACCATTGAACTACACCCGCCTCGATTCGCCCAGCCAACCCGATTCCCATCACTGTGATGGGACTACCCGTACTCCCATGTACAGCACCGTTCCATCGGACCAGTGCCACTTCGTTCCACCACTCAAAATCGCACCAACCCCGAAAGGCAGTTGATAACCTATAAAGCTATCCGACCTCACACTATTCCGATATGCTTAACAGGAAAAACACACTTGCAATTGGCAAGTATACTTTCTTGACTTACTGCGCTACTGGGAGCAACAGATCTTGCTCCAGGCCCTACAACTTATCCTCCATAACTTATTTATGGTGGAGGGGGTAGGATTCGAACCTACGAAGGCATAGCCAGCAGATTTACAGTCTGCCCCCGTTGGCCGCTTGGGTACCCCTCCAAAAATAAGCAAGCCGTGTATTTTCATGTAAACTTCGAGGGCTGTCAACATTAACTCATTAGTTTGTCAACGCTAAATAGAAATGTCCCCTTCTCTGCCAAGTAGAAATGTCCCTTTTTGCCTGTTTCACTCTCGTTACGGAGTGACGCAACGCCCCTCGGTGGCGGACTTGCCGATGGGCATATTTCTCCAAGGGTGATTGAGTGCTGGTTTGTGTCCCCTGTTGTTTGTCGTATTACGCTTTGCCAACGCCTTTTCTACCCGTGCATTGACCGCCTTGCCATCGGCTGCCTGTGCCTGTCGTGGCACTTTGGTCAGTACCGTATAGCTGAGTTTGCGTTTACGCCAGCGCAGCCCCTGAGTGCCGTCAAAGTGCTGGTGCAGGGTAATCCTGGCGCCCCGCATCCCCAATCCTGTGCCGCTGGTTTCTACTTGCATCAACCGGCCTTGGTGCTGACAGGAGAGGTGCTTCGATAGCGTTCTTTCTACCTGCACCGACAGGATGCGCGCCAGGTCTTCCACCGTGCCTGGATAGGCCAGATGCGCATCGTGTGCGTCTCCGGGTACCACCGCGAAACGCCGGTTGTAATCCGCGATGTAGCCGGGCAGCCAGGCGTTTGCCTCATCCAGGTTGTTTATCCCTGCCAGGCGCATTTCCTTGACCAGCCTGTCCTGTAGCGTCTGGTTGGCGCGTTCCACGCGCCCCTTGGCCTGCGGGCTGTTGGCGTGGATACATTCGATACCCAATTCCCGTGCCGCCCGAGAGAACTGGGTTTCCGCCTCCGGGTCGGCTTCCTTGGCATTGATGCGAAAGATGCTGTGTTTGTCGCTATAAAGCGCCACCGGTACGCCGTGAGCCAGAATGTGGTCGTGCAGGACACGCATGTAACCCAGCGTGGTCTCGGTGGGGAAGAAGTGCAGTCGCATCAGCTTGCCCGTGGCATCGTCGATGAACACCAGCAGGGTGCAGCGTTCGCTGCGTCCTTCGAACCAGTCGTGCGGGCTGCCGTCAATCTGGATCAACTCGCCTGACCGCGCACGGCGCTCGCGCATCGGGTGGACGCACACCTTCGCGCCTTTCCTCGCTTTCCAGTAACCCGCTGCCATCATCAACTGGCGGGTGCTCTCGACACAGAGATGGATGGCGTGCCGTTCGGACAGCTTTTCACTGGCCAGCGTCGGCCCAAAGTCGCGATAGTGTGTGCCGATCAGTTCGATGGACAGCCGCTTCATTTCCTCGTCCAGCTGCCGGTTTGAAGGGTGGCCGCGCTGTTTGCTGATGAGTCCCGCAACTCCTAAGGCACGGTAGCGTTTGAGGATGCGCCGGGTTTGGCGGACGGTCACGTCCATTCTTTTAGCCGCTTCTTTCTGGTCTATCGTGCCTGCCGTGAGTCGTTCCATTATTTGCGCCCGTTTTGCTTCTTGTTGGCTCATCATTGTCCCCATTTCAAAATGCCCGCCTCTGTGGTTTTTAACAGGCGCTGAGTTTATTTAACCTCAACTCAAGGGGACATTTCTATTTGGGAGAAAGGGGACATTACTACTTAGCGCTAACACATTAACTCATTAGTTTTAAACACAAATTTTTATCAATGCGTTTTTTAGCGCTGCTATGCTGTGTATATGGTAAGAATTTCAGACTAAAAATAACCAGCAAAATTAACTGGCCGGACGAAGGATATTGCCTGAAATAGCATCCCTGATTTCTGTCGGGCCAATATTGTCTCCAACAGTACCGGGTAAAATATAATCCAGCTTATCCCCAAAATAGGCCCTGACCCGTCTGCTAGTACGGGCTGGTTTACACGCCGCCGGGTTGGCACTGGTAGAAACCAGGATTCCCGCTTTGTCACAAAGATTTCGAACCAAAGGATGATTACTGATTCGAATTGCCAGCCCCGTATGATTACCTATCAGCCATTCTGGAACACCGGATTTTGCCGGAAATATCCAGGTTACCGGGCCAGGCCAACTTGAGAGTATTTCCGGCCGGTTGCCTACTACTCGCATATCCACCAGATGTTCAAACTGGGAGAGGTCCGAACCTATCAATATCAGACCTTTACTTACTTTACGACCTTTCAGCCCTAAAATTCTGTTGATGGCGGGTAAACAATATGGGGAACATCCAATACCGTACACAGCTTCTGTCGGGTAAGCCAGAATACCTCCCGCAGCGACTATGCTCGCCGCATGATTTATCTGCCAGCGTCTCAATTTTTCGAGCGATGTTGCGAATTCAGTGCTAAATCCTTTTCCGTTATCACGCGGGCATTTTCAACACGATCTTGCTGCAACAAGGCGGATATTTTACTGCTGGAAAGTCCCATGATCTGGGCCGCCAGATAGGCAGCGTTTTTTGCGCCCGCTTTTCCTATGGCTACGCACGCAACAGGAATGCCAGCCGGCATCTGAACAGTGGATAATAACGCGTCCATTCCGCCGAGACTGCCACCATCCATCGGTACACCAATCACGGGCTTTATGGTTAATCCTGCAATCGTCCCGGCAAGGTGCGCAGCAAGGCCGGCAGCCGCAATAAAAACGCAACAACCTCTGGCATCCGCCTGCTTCACATAGGCATGCATAGCATCAGGAGTCCGATGTGCTGAAGTGACTTTCATTTCATACGGGATGCCGAGTTTGTCAAGGACCTCCAATGTATGTTGCATCACCTGAAAATCGCTGTCCGACCCCATTAGCACAGCTACGAACGGTTTTGTTTCACTCATAAAAATTCCTGCAAATATTGATAGAAATAAATCCAACTATCCTGACTTGCGAGCACCACCCTTTCTGCCCCTGCTGACCGGTGCTTCCTGCAGAAGTTTCTGGGATTCCTCCAGTGTCAATGATGCCGGCTCCCTGTCTTTGGGAATTCTGGCATTTTTCTTGCCATCTGTAACATACGGACCATAACGTCCGTTCAATATGGAAATTCCGTCATTCTCAAATATTTTTATCTGCTTTTCGGAATCGACTTTTTTCTTTTCTTCAATCAGTTCCAGTGCCCGCTCAAGACTGACTGTATATGGATCATCCTCTTTTTTCAAAGAGACGAACTTACTGCCGTGCCTGACATAGGGTCCAAACCTGCCAATATTGATTACTATCTCTTCCGCGTCCTTCGTTTGCCCCAGCACCCGCGGCAATTTGAACAATTCCATGGCCTCGTCGAAAGTAATCGTATCTATCCTCTGTCCAGGCCTTAAGCCCGCAAACTTTGGCTTGTCTACATCATCCTTGGTACCCTGCTGTACATAAGGCCCGTAGCGGCCCATCCGGACGGAGACCGGCAAACCTGTTTTCGGATGGATTCCCAGTTCCCGCGCCTGGTTTGCCTCACTCCGGCTGACATTTTCTTCCTTATCCTTAATCTGCTCTGAAAATGGTCCCCAGAAATCTCTCATCAGCGGTATCCATTCCTTCTCACCTCGAGATACTGCGTCGAGTTCATCTTCGAGTTTTGCAGTAAAATCATAATCAACATATGTGGCGAAATGTTCAGTCAGAAATCTGTTAACAATTCTTCCTACATCTGTCGGGGTAAATCGTTTATTTTCCAGCTCAACATACCCACGCTGTGTCAATGTATAAATAATCGAGACATAGGTAGACGGTCGTCCAATCCCATATTCTTCAAGTGTTTTAACCAGGCTTGCCTCTGAATAACGAGGTGGCGGTTCGGTAAAATGCTGCTCGGGTCTGATAAGAACCAGTTTTATCCTGTCTCCCTTTTCCATCGGTGGTAATGCCTTCTGATCCGTTTCCTGTTTTTCATCGTCGCTGCCTTCTTCGTATACGGCCAGAAAGCCTTTTTCCACGATGGTTGAACCATTTGACCTGAATACATTCCCCTCACCACAACTCATATCTACCGAGATGGTATCAATGCTTGCATGGTTCATCTGGCTGGCCACAGCCCGTTTCCAGATTAATTCATACAGTTTGAACTGGTCCGGTGTTAATTTTGATTTAATGTCTTTGGGCACATACGCGACTGAGGTAGGACGGATAGCCTCATGGGCCTCCTGTGCATTCTTTGATTTCGTCTTGAATTCCCTCGCTTGTGCAGGCAGATAATCCTTACCATAGGTCGTGCCTATGAATTCCCGTATCTCTTTTACAGCCTCATTTGCCAATGTAACAGAATCGGTCCTCATGTAAGTTATCAATCCAACCGAGCCTTCGCCAACATCAATACCTTCATATAATTGCTGGGCAGTCCGCATGGCCCTTTGTGCGGTAAATCCGAGCTTTCTTACCGCTTCCTGCTGCATTGTAGAGGTAATAAACGGGGGGGAAGGCTGGCGTTTGCGTTGTTTCTTTTCAATATTCTCGACAACAATTTCGCCGGCGGATTGTTTTAAAATCTCAGCTTTGGCTGATTCGGCAGTGTCCGCATCCGTAATGCTGAACTGTTTCAGTTTTTCACCCTTTAACATGATGAGTTTAGAGGTGAACTCCTGTTTCTTGTGCTTCAGATCGGCATCAATTGTCCAGTATTCACGCTTGATGAATTTCTCTATTTCTTCTTCGCGTTCGACTATCATACGCAACGCAGGACTTTGTACACGTCCCGCTGACAATCCGCGGCGTATTTTTTTCCAGAGTAAGGGGGAAAGATTGAACCCTACCAGATAATCCAGCGCCCGCCTTGCCTGTTGTGCATTAATCAGATCAATGGATAAATCACGAGGATTTTTGATTGCCTCCTGGATTGCCGATTTTGTGACCTCATGAAACACGACGCGTTTTACTTCCTTTTTCTTAAGGACGCCCTTCTCCTTGAGTAATTCATACAAATGCCAGGAGATTGCCTCTCCTTCGCGATCGGGATCTGTTGCCAGATATAAAATATCAGCTTTTTTCGCTGCTTTTGCGATGGCATCGACTGACTTTGCATTCTTTGCAATTATTTCATAATGCATTTCAAAATCTTTATCCGTATCAACCGCTCCGGACTTGGGCATCAAGTCGCGAACATGCCCGTATGAGGCCATTACTGTATAACCTTCTCCCAGATATCTGGTCAGCGTTTTTGCCTTCGCAGGTGACTCTACAATTACCAATGCTTCTCTCATTCTTTTTATACAATCCCTAAATTAATCCAACAAATGATACATTATTAAAATATCAGTATTTACTCAATGATACGCAGCATCTACCTGATCCATGGCTACCCCTTCCATCCATGTAAACGCAGCCTCCTTGCCAGGCTGGTTTAACAACACCATCAATACAACCCACTTTAACTGGAATAAATCAATTTCTTCTGATTCAAGTGCCATTGCCCGATCAATAACCAACTCCCGATCCTGAGCGTCAAGAATATTTGCCTGTTCCAGATAAGTAATCAAGCCACGGCATTCCGAGCCTAGCGTGTCCATTTCCTGATCATTGAAAATCCTGTGGGAAATTTTACTGACCGCATACTCTCCCTGATCTGATCTGTATTGCACAGACAGGCTTTCCAGCCAGGCAAATGCCTTGTTTACCTGGTTGTCTTCGAATCCTGCCTGTGTAAGTGCATTTCGCAGAAATTCCTGATCCGTATTTATTTCATATTCATCATCCAGATAGTTATTAAACAGATACATCAATACATCGAAAACAGTTTCTTTCATAAAATGAGGTAAACCCCTAATTTTTTCGTATGAAACTACCACCAGGCAGCGATTCAATCAGATTCTGGAGCTCTAATCTCTGCAGCGTTGCTGCGGTTAATTTGGCGGAGATACCGGTTTCCTCAACTAGCAGATCTATAGTAACAGGTTCGTATCCTATATTATCAAGCAGGAGTTTACTTTGTTCGTCAAGTCTTTCATTTTCTTCATCCCCGGTAGAGCAGCGTGCCTGTGCTTGTCTGACCAGAGTATCCAATTGACCGATTTCTTCGAGTATATGTTCAATATATTCCGTTAATTTTGCTCCATCACGAATTAACGCATGACATCCCCGACTCAGTGGATTCTGAATGGATCCGGGTACAGCGAATACTTCCCTGCCTTGCTCCATGGCAAACCGTGCTGTTATGAGAGAACCACTTTTTAGTGCTGCCTCAACAACAACTGTTCCAACCGATAATCCGCTGATAATCCTGTTACGCCGTGGAAAATTCTGCGGGAGAGGCCTGGTAAACAATGGAAATTCCGATACCAGCGCACCACCGTTGTTAACAATTCGATCCGCAAGGTTCTGGTTAATCGCCGGATAGATGGTATCTGTTCCATTACCCAAAACAGCAATTGTTGGCGCACCGGCATTTAATGCACCCAGATGCGCTGCACTATCGATACCGAGCGCCAGTCCGCTCGTTATGGTTAATCCGTTTATCCCAAGGGCCTCCGCAAAACTCATGGCTATTCTCCTACCCCCTGCGGTCGGATTACGGGATCCTACTATGGCAATCTGGGTGCCAGCCAGCACATCGATTCTGCCGCGAATAAATAACCCGGGGGGTGGATCAGCAATTTGTCGCAACAACACCGGGTATTCAGGATCCAGATAACTGATAAAATGGTTACCAGGCTCGTTCACCCAAGCTAGATCCGCTTCAATCGCGTCCCAGTCAGGCGCATTGATAGAATCAATTGTGGACTGACTTAGCCCGATCCTGGAAAGTTGTTCTGGTTCAGCACAGATTATTTGTGCGGGATGCCCGAATATTGACAGCATCTCCCTGAGTTTTATGGGGGAAATACCCTTGGCACGTATTAATCTTAACCAATGTACTACTTCCTGGTTCGCGCTCCTTGCTTCCATGAAAAATCTCCTGTGATATCCATATAACCGGAAACTTGACCCGCCCTGAAGCAGGGCTGTATCACAGGATAATCAGGCTGAATCAGGATTACAATAGACCCGGTGACAGATCGCCCACTTAAGCCTGTGTCAGAATGACCTTTAACTTTATAAGCTTTTCGCAGTATCGTACAAATGAACTGGCCTTAATGCATCCATGACCAGGGCATAGCTCACCTGCTCAAAAGTCCGGAAAACCAACATTACACCGGATCTAACCTCGGGCAGGGCCACCTGTTCGCCCGCCGCTTTTGATTTGCCAAGGTACTCAATCAACGCTGAATCATTAAACTTTTTCCCGGAGGTTTTAATTTTATCAGTCACAGTTCTGCCGCTTTGATAAATGCCGAAGACATTACCAATCTTGACACCATCGGCAGCGCCCTTGTCCATTACCACAACTTTATACTGACCAATCTCCGACAGGACCTCCTGAGCCGAGATGATGCTGCCACTGATCGCAATAGACGGAGAACTGGGTATAAAACTGGAATACAATTCATCATCCCGCTGAGGTATCAGTCTGTCTCCATTCAAAATCTCCTTGACTGCGCTGGTAACAACGGCAGTAGACGGATCACCGAATGCCAGGATTTCTGCATCACCTACATAAATGGCTTCATACCCCAGTACCCTGTCCTTGCCCTCGGATTTGCTTATATAGGCCGGGCCTTTTCTGTAGATTGCATATTTTCGCGTATCAGAAGAAGGATCCAGACCTTTTACATATATCTCTACTCCGGGACTAGCCACCAGATGTTGCTCATAACTTGAAACGATATAAGCCCAATTCTCCATTTCTGACTCGCCTACGACCAACGGCCTGGTCAGAAACTGTCTGATGACATCTATCGGGATGCTGGGAATAGCCTGGTCACGCTGTTCTGAACGGACTTCGGGAGACAGCTTTACCGTTCTGCCCGATGTGGTAGCACTGTTACCCGCACGAGTCACCGATAATACGGGGGTGTCCCCATTATAGGTCAGGCTTACGATATCCCCAGGATAAATCAGATGGGGATTATCTATCTGTGGATTGGCCTGCCATATTTCTGGCCATCGCCATGGTTCAGTAAGGAAACGCGCAGAGATATCCCACAAGGTGTCCCCCGTTTGCACCACATACTGCTCAGGATGGTCCGGATTAACCTGTACAGGTTGCGCCACTGCCAATATGCTCATCGCAAACAGGGTTAGTAATAAAACGATTTTATGTAACATAAGCGGTACCTTACGAAATTTATTTAATGTAGATTCAAAAAAGTCTAGCAGAATGTATCCCGTCACACCATAGTTTTACCTATCATATACATTTCCTGTATACTATCAGTAGCTTAGAGATAATTTTGGAGTTAAATGTAAATGGCAGTTCTAGAGGTCTTACACTTTCCCGATGCGCGTTTACGTAAAAAGGCGCTACCTGTAGATAGTATTGATAACCCGATCAAAAAACTGGCCGCGGACATGCTGGAAACGATGTACGCAGAAAATGGTATCGGATTGGCTGCAACCCAGGTCAATGTACAAAAACGGTTGATTGTAATGGATCTTAGTTTGACCAAATCCGAACCGGTGATAATGGTTAACCCGGAAATTATGGCTGTTTACGGCCTGGAACAAATGCAGGAAGGCTGTCTATCGGTACCCGAGATTTACGAGACAATTGAAAGGGCTGAAAAGATAAATTTTCGTTATCTGACGCTTGATAACAAACTGCTCGAACAGGAGGCAGACGGATTACTGGCAGTCTGTGTACAGCATGAAATCGACCATCTGGATGGAAAACTTTTTATTGACTATTTATCCCCATTAAAACGCAACCGCATCGCCAAAAAACTGGAAAAGCAGGAAAAACACGAGACACAGGCGTTATAATACTGCGATGCAGCCCGGACTGAACATTGCCTTCGCGGGCACGCCTGCATTTGCAGCCCATATCCTTGAAACGCTGCTGAATGAGCGTACCCACACGATCTCATGTGTCTATACACAACCAGACAAACCTGCCGGCAGAGGCCGGAAAATACAGAAAAGTCCTGTCAAGGAACTCGCGGAAACTTATAAGCTGCTTGTCAGACAACCAGAAAACAGGCAACAGCTCCAGCTGGATGATGATCTGGGGCAGCTCGACGTACTGGTTGTGGCTGCATACGGGATGCTAATACCCGGGCTTGTACTAAAACGTCCCCGTTTTGGTTGCATCAATATCCATACCTCTTTACTGCCCCGCTGGCGAGGTGCTGCCCCGGTGCAATGGGCTATTCTTGCCGGGGATGTTGAAACAGGAATAACCATTATGCAAATGGACGCCGGTCTTGATACGGGTGACATACTCTATCAGCAATCCTGCCCTATTCACCCAACGGATACAGCAGGTATACTATTTGAAAGTCTGGCTGTTATAGGAAGTGATTGCCTACTCAAGACACTGCACAAGATAAGTTTGCGCTCTGTAAATCCGGTCAGACAGCCTGAAGCCGGGGTAAGTTATGCGCATAAAATCCAGAAATCAGATGCGCTGATTGACTGGCATAGGTCGGCTATCGAAATCGACAGACAAATCCGTGCATTTAACCCCGAGCCGGTGGCATTTACAATTTTAAACACGCATATGATCCGAATCTGGCAAGCGGAAATACTGGATATACAGACGCGAGAAATACCTCCAGGAACCGTCCTCAACTTTTCTGCTGCAGGGCTGGATATTACAACAAATGACAAGGTAATCCGGATCATGAAGCTGCAGCTGCCAGGAAAGCAAGTCATGGACTGCCGTGACTTCTTCAATGGGAACCCCAGATTCTGGTCAACCATGTGAAACTGCCAGATCCACAGATAAAACCCGGCCCTGTCAAAATTTGATGCAGCCTATGATGGACGCACGCTACATTTCTGCCAAGGTAGTGCAGGAGGTCATCAATAACCACAGGCACCTTGATCAGGTTCTGGCTATCCAGCTTGAGCAAGTTAAAGACCCGAGAGAGAAAGGTCTCGCACGGGAACTCAGCTACGGGATTATGCGCTGGTATCCCAGGCTGACGTTCATTGCAAATCTGATTTTAAAAAAGCCTTTAAAGGCAAAAGACACCGATGTGCTTGCCCTCATTTGTTCAGGCTTGTATCAACTGGGATATCTAAGGATACCTGACCATGCCGCAATCTCGGCCACAGTCGAGACAGCCAGAAAATTTGGCAAACCGTGGGCCTGCGAACTAATCAATGCCATCCTGCGGCGCTATCAGCGTGAAAAACTCTCGATTGAAAAAAAGATATCTGAATCAGAGCCTGCATTATTTTCACATCCAGAATGGATGATCGCGTTATTTCGCACTGAGTGGCCAAGCCATTGGCAGGAAATCCTGAATTCAAATAATGAACACCCCCCTTTACAACTGAGAGTCAATCTCCAAAGGCAATCTCGCACTGAATATCTGCAACGTCTGGAACAGATCGGGATGGGTGCCAGCCCAGCCAGCATCGTCAGTTCAGGTATAGCTCTCAACCAGGCCGTGAATGTCGAGGAGATCCCAGGGTTTTTGACCGGTGACGTTACTGTCCAGGATTATGGTGCCCAACTTGCTGTCACCTTGCTCAACGCTACAACGGGACACCGGGTACTGGATGCCTGCGCAGCGCCGGGTGGGAAAACCGGTCATATTCTGGAAAATACACCCGACCTGGAAACGTTAGTCGCTGTAGAAAGCGATCCCGAGAGAATTGAATTATTGCGAAATACTGTCCGCCGACTCAAGCTGAACGTAAATCTGGTACATGCCGATGTCAATGATGTGGACGACTGGTGGGATGGCAAACCATTTGATCGCATTCTGCTTGACGCGCCCTGCTCGGCCACAGGTGTGATCAGGAGGCATCCGGATATAAAGTTGCTGCGTACACCGGAACATATGCAATTATTTACCGGGACCCAGACAAAATTACTCGACTCAGTATGGCCGTTACTCAAACCCGGCGGTCGGCTGGTATACAGCACCTGTTCGATTTTAAAAGCAGAGGCTGATGATCAAATTGCAACTTTCTCCAATAAATATGATGATACAGAGATAATACCGATAGAATCGAACTGGGGTATCAGTTCAGCATTCGGACGGTACATTCTGCCTGGGCATGAACAAACTGACGGATTTTATTACGCTTTAATGACCAAAACCTCCGGATCATGAAAAAAACTGTTTCTACATTGATATATGTGTTGGTCTTTCTGACCTGCTTGTCACATTCATTACCAGCATATGCAGCTGGTGTGAGCATCGAGCATGCCTCCGGCAGAAAAAAAGGTTCTGATTATTTGATGGATGCAAAGATAAAGTACGGCCTTAGTAACAGTGTGCTTGATGCCCTTACCCATGGAATCCAGTTGCATTTCGATGTAACGATCGAAGTCAGACGCGAACGCAACTGGATCTGGGATAAGCCCGTCAAGACAACAACGCTGGGTTATCTACTGCAATACCAGCCTCTCAGTAACGATTATCTCGTGACAGATACGACCAGTGGTGACATTGAAACTCTGCAAGATCTCGACGAAGCATTAAGATTTCTTGGCACCATCAATAATTATCCACTTATTAACCAGACTGACCTTGAGAGTGAGGAATCTTATAGTTGCGTTATTATGGCCGAATTGAAAATATCGACGTTACCGATTCCTTTACAGCCACTGGCATATATTTCACCCCAATGGCATCTGACCAGCCAATGGTATGAATGGACCATCAGATAAAACAGGTAACGCCGGCAAAAGATTAATCCTTGGACTCGGGATAGTCCTGTTTTTTTTCATGCTTGCATCGCTGTTGATGATGAGCGATGCATTACAAAATCCGGACCGGTTTGGTGATTATCTGTCCGGTCTGCTACTGTTCAATACACTCGGGCTACTGACACTGGCAATCCTGATAGCGGCCAAGCTGGTCACCCTTATAAAACAGCTGAAACACAAGGTTCCTGGATCGAGAATGACCTTCAGGACAGTAACCATGTTTGCGTTACTGTCAGTAACACCGGTTTTGATTCTTTATTATTTTTCACTCAATTTCCTCTACAGGGGAATTGACAGCTGGTTTGACCTGAAAGTGGAAGAAGCCCTGGATGATTCACTGGAACTAAGCAAGATTTCACTGAACGACAGGATGCGGGAAATCCTGAAACAGACCGAACAGATTGCAACCGAGATCCGCGATAAGCCGAATGCAGTGATCCCATTGGAAATCGATGCGTACCGGAGTCGCATTGGTGCGAACGAACTGAACGTCATGAACAGACAGGGAAACTTCATCGCCTCCAGTCTGACGGACTCGAATAACCTGTTACCAAACCGGCCAAATGAAACCATACTGTTCCAGTTGCAGCAAGGGAACAATTATATCGGTCTGACATCTGTTGACGACTCGGGATTTTCAATCCAGGCAGTTGCGAATATCACAGCTACAAATATAAATGATGAACCACGCATTATCCAGGCATTGTTTCCCATGGCAGCCAGGATCAATGCTCTCGCAACCAGGATCCAGACTGCGTATGCTAAATACCAGGAATTGTCCTATCTTCGTAACCAGTTAAAGCTGGGGTTCGTTTCGATATTGACACTGGTACTGTTGTTCAGCATTTTTTCTGCACTTTGGGCGGCCTTCTATTCTGCCAACCGTCTGGCGGCACCCATCCGTGACCTTGCCGAAGGCACTAAATCCGTTGCTGAAGGTAACTATGGCAAACAATTACCGGTACCTGGAAATGATGAACTTGGATTTCTGGTGGCCTCATTTAACGAAATGACCAGAAAGATATCGACTGCCAGGGACGAGGCAAAAAACAGCCAGAGGGAGGCTGAAACCCAGAAAGCCTATCTTGAAGCAGTTTTGGGGAGACTCTCATCCGGAGTACTCGTAATCGGTCAGGATAATAATCTGAGAACCGTCAATATCAGCAGCAGCCAGATTCTCGGTGTGGATATTGAAAATCTGGCTGGCAGAACACTCGATGAAATCGCAACCAACTTTCCCTATCTTGAACCATTAATCAAAACGATTGAATTTCATCGATCCGATAATAAAAGTGAATGGCGTGAACAGGTGACCCTGTTTGGCACCAGCGGCAGACAGATACTGATGTGCAGTGGCACTGTATTATCACTGACCGGGGGAAGCGTAGCCTCAAATGTACATGTGACAGTCTTTGATGATATAACCGCCCTGATCCAGGCACAAAAAAATGCTGCCTGGAGTGAAATGGCACGCAGACTTGCCCATGAAATCAAAAACCCGCTAACACCGATCCAGCTCGCTGCCGAACGACTGCGACTAAAATATATAGATAAGATGAACCCTGACCAGTCTGAAATGCTGGACAGGCTCACAAACACAATAATTCAGCAGGTAGAAACCATGAAAGATATGGTCAATACCTTTTCGGAATACGCATATACACCAAAAATTTCACAAAAATATATCGATTTAAACAAATTAATACAGGAAGTCGTGGATCTGTATAACACGCTGATGAAAGCGGACAGGACCGTTGAAATGGATCTGGTTGACAATCTGCCACCTATAAAGGCAGATCCTGGCCGACTCCGGAGGGTTTTTAATAATTTGCTGCATAATGCATTTGATGCAACACCCAGCAATATGCATACTGTCATCCAGGTAAAGACTGATTTTGTGTCCAATCACGGTCTGGATTTTGTTGAAATTCGAATAAAGGACTCTGGTACGGGCATACCCGAAGACTTGATTGACAAGATTTTTGAACCCTATGTAACCAGCAAACCGAAGGGCACCGGCTTGGGACTGGCGATAGTTCAGAAAATTATTGAAGAACATGGTGGCATTGTCTGGCTTGAAAATAATGATCATTCTCCCGGAGCATGTGCAATAATCAGGCTGCCAGTTGCCACCGCGTTGCAACAAAGTAATGTTAACCATATCATTCAAAGAGATATTATATGAATATCGGAAATATCCTTGTTGTTGATGATGAACCAGATATCTGTGTACTGATTAAAGAAATACTGGAAGATGAAGGTTTCCAGATTACCATTGCAGAAAACGGCGCACAGGCCAGGACGGCTATTGCCAAAATCAAACCAGTACTTGTGTTACTCGATATCTGGATGCCAGACATAGACGGCATAACACTGTTAAAAGAATGGAGTGAATCCCGGGACTTTACAACACCGGTAATCATGATGTCGGGGCACGCAACGGTCGAAACTGCCGTCGAAGCAACCCGCCTGGGTGCCTACGACTTTCTGGAGAAGCCATTGTCAATGGCAAAACTGGTGCTCACTGTAAAGAACGCTATCAAAACCAGCTGGTTACAATGGGAAAACCGGAAATTGCAAAGTTATGGTGCCTTCCCGATTGAAATAATCGGTAAAAGTGGGCTTATAGAAAATCTACGTAAGACCATCGATCGTGTTGCAAATCATGAAATGCCTGTATTGATCATAGGCGAATCCGGTACAGACAAGGAGTCAGTGGCCAGATATATACACAGCAGGAGCAGCAGGAAGGCCAGCCCGTTTGTTGGTGTCAATATTTCCGCACTTACGGCAGATGACCATTCCAGTGCAATATTCGGAAAATCCGCGGATGGTAATATCGAGCCGGGTTTTATTGATGAAGCGAGCGGGGGCACCCTGTTCCTGAAGGACATTGCTGATCTGGATCTAAACTGCCAGGCGAAATTACATAATGCTATAGAGAAAGAAAGTATAACGCGTACAGGTGGGGGCCATCCGGCATCAATGAACGTCCGGATTATAGCCGCAGCACGCAAACCGCTGGATAACGCAATCCGGGAAGGGAAGTTTCGTGATGATTTGTTTTTCCGGCTGAGTGTAATACCCATCGTGATCCCACCTTTGCGCGATCATTTTGAGGATGTGCCTGACCTGCTTGAATACTTTGTTAACTATTTTGTAAACACGGAAAAGCTCCCTTACAGGCATTTTACGACCTCTGCACAAAACCGTTTGCGCAGGCACAGCTGGCCGGGGAATACCCGTGAATTGAAAAATCTGGTACAGCGCCTGCTCATACTCGGACATTCCGATACTATTGATTTGGCCGAGGTAGATTCAGCGCTTGGGGAAAGATCCACAGCCAGGAGTGATAACGATTTACTCAATTTTGATCTGCCGCTACGTGATGCCAGGGAGAAATTTGAAAAGGCCTATCTTGAATACCAGTTAAAACAGGCAAATGGCAGCGTGAGCAAGATTGCCCAAATAGTTGGTATGGAACGAACCCATCTGTATCGGAAATTAAAATCTCTCGGTATCGAAATAAAGCATTAGCTGTAGCCAGAGACATATTGATTACACACTATGTCCAGTAACGATCGTGACAAGTGGAACCGGAACTATCAATCAGAGCGCGACACCAGTCGTCCCGCATTGGTATTATCTGAGAACCTGCATCTGTTGCCAACCAGGGGGAGAGCGCTGGACCTGGCATGTGGCCTGGGCGCCAACGCAATAGAACTGGCCAAATCAGGCCTGGATGTCCATGCCTGGGATATTTCTGATATTGCGCTGGAAAAACTGGGGCAGCAAGCTGTAAAAACAGGTTTGCACATTGAAATAGAGCAGCGTGACATCATTATTAATCCGCCAGGGCCGGAAATGTTTGATGTTATAGTTGTTGCGCATTTTCTGGACAGGAAACTCATCCCTCATATAGTTGCGGCCATCCGGAAAAATGGTCTGATCTTTTATCAGACCTTTACCAGCAACAAACTGGATGATATCGGGCCAAACAATCCTGACTACCTGCTTGCACGAAATGAACTACTGGAACTTTTCAGTAGTCTGAATATAGTTTTATACAGGGAAGATGATCGTACAGGTGATCCAGCCCGCGGTCATCGCAACGAAGCAATGTTAATCGCACAAAAACGGTAATTTATAATGGTTGATGTAAATATTCTGGAAACCATGCTGCAGTCCGGTCAGGACAATGCCCTGCTGCGATTCACCCTGGGCCAGGCGTTCATGCGTCATAATAAATATGAACAGGCAGTCAGTCATTTCGCTATTGCGGTTGAACTGGACCCGAACTATTCCGCTGCATGGAAAAGCTACGGCAAGGCGCTGGAAAAAACCGGAATGCTCAATGAAGCAATCAAGGCTTACAAAAACGGTATTAAAGTCGCAGAAAAAAACGGGGATAAACAGGCCTTGAAAGAAATGGAGGTATTTCTGAAAAGACTAATAACCAAAACCTAAATCATATTTGCTTCCAGCATTACGGGAAGACCTCTGTCAATGTTGTCACTCACACATGCAATTGCAGACTACCGATTAACCCGGAGATGTCATCAATAGCATTATCGAGCATATACTTCATAATCCCGGCATTGATAGTCTTGCAGATTAATGGCTCATAGAAAAGTGCTGTGCCAATACCAATTGCTGTCGCACCAGCAATCAGGAACTCAAGTGCATCTTCAGTGGTAGTGATCCCACCCTGGCCGATAATCGGTACATTATGCTGTTTGCAAACCTGATAAACCTGGTGGACCTTCAACAAGGCGATTGGTTTGATTGCCGGGCCGGACAGTCCACCCTGGTTATTGCCGAGCACAGGTTGTCGGGTTGCGATATCTATGGCCATGCCCGTCACCGTGTTAATTACCGCAAATGCGTCGCTGCCAGCTTCTATACAGCATCTGGCATTTTCGGCAATGTCAGTCTGGTTGGGTGACAATTTGGTAATCAGCGGTTTGTTCGTCACATTTCTGCATGCTGCCACCACCCTGGCAGACATCTCCGGAAAATTTCCAAACTGTACACCCCCTTCCTTTACGTTAGGGCAGGAAATATTTATCTCCATTGCATCAATCGGAGAGTCATCAAATATCCGGGTAACTTCAGCGTATTCGTCTATGGTAGAACCACTGATGTTGGCAATGAACCGGGTTTCATTGAAATCCAGTTTAGGCAGATAATCCTGTACCACAGCTCGTGCGCCGGGATTCTGCAAGCCAATTGAATTCAGCATGCCCATAGCGGTCTCGGCAAGTCTATGCGACCTGTTACCGAGTCTGGGTTCCAGCGTAGTGCCTTTCAGACAGATTGCCCCGACATCGGTATTCGAAAAACCCTTGACCCTGGTATACTCCTCTCCGAAGCCGACACATCCGGAGAGTAATACGAGCGGATTATTAAATCGCATCCCGCAAAAATCAAGTTCGAGCAATGATATTTGTTTTCCGGTTTGTTCCATTTGATCAGATCAGCTTATAATGGTTTCGGTATTATTATAGGGATCAATGCATTCAGAGTCGATTGATCGCTCATAGCCCACCTGATACGCTGTTCTCTTCTTGATGCATCAATCCTGAGCCTGTACCCAATGTTTCACATCGTATTATTCGAACCTGAAATACCACCAAATACCGGAAATATCATCCGCCTGTGTGCCAACACTGGTGCGGGCCTGCACCTGATCCATCCTCTCGGCTTTACCCTGGAGGACAAGCAACTGCGAAGGGCCGGCCTGGATTATGATGAATTTGCCAGAATTCAGGAATACCAGTCACTCGATGATTTTATTCACACGATCCGGCCGGCCAGCCTTTATGCCGCCTCTACCAAGGGCACCGTGAACTATTCAAGTATCCTGTATCATCAAGGTGATGCGATTTTGTTTGGCCCCGAGTCCCGGGGGTTGCCACAACACATCTTAACCTCATTTCCGCAAGATCATATCCTTCGGATACCAATGCAAAATACCAGTCGTAGCCTGAACCTCTCGAATGCTGTTTCGGTAATAGTTTATGAGGCCTTGCGGCAGAATAATTTTTCATTTGATATTATGTAGAAGCGGCGACCCTTCGACTTCGCTCAGGGCAGGCTCCGCCGCGAATAACAACCTCACCACGACAATTCGACCCGAGTGAACAGGCCTCCGACTAAACGCATACCCCTGTAATTTAAGGAGCGTTCCGATCGGAAATGGATAGTGATATGGTACGCGAGGCAGTTGTCAACTGTGAGCCTCTTCCAATATGAAATGAGTCTGAAGGAAGCGCGTATTTCCACCGAGAAATGAGTCTGAATTTGAGTTACTGAAGCGCTGATTCGGTCATTATGCAAGGCCATGGTGATCAACATGGAAGAAGCGAAGCTACGGACCTTGGAACAGATCAAGGTGTTTTTAGATGGCACAACCGAGGTTGCCTTTCGCGTACCCAAGCAGGAACGCAATCAGTTTATCGAGCGTGTGCTCAAGCGGTTTGGCTATGCCCCACACGGGCGTATAGACAAGGGCGTGTTGCTGCGTTATATCGAGCGCATGACCGGACTGTCACGCCAGCGGTGACACGATTGGTGCGACAGTACCGCAAGGATGGGAAGCTGATGAAGCGTCAGGGCATGGCGCCCAAACACGGCTTCATCTGCCGCTATACAGGCGCAGATGTGGCCTTGCTGGCCGAGATGGATACATTGCATAACACCTTGTCCGGCCCTGCCACCAAGAAGCTCATGGGGCGTGCGCTGCGGGTCTTTGGCGATGCGCGTTTCGAACGGCTGGCAGGCATTTCGGTTTCCCCTCTGTACAACCTGCGCGGTGGTCGTGCGTACCAGAACCAGCGGCGGCATTGGACCAAGACCAACCCGACGGGGGTTCCCATTGGCCAGAGACGTGTGCCACAGCCGAATGGCATGCCGGGTTATATCCGCATCGACAGCGTCCACCAAGGCGACCAGGATGGGGTGAAAGGGGTGTATCACATCAACGCGGTGGACTGCGTGACCCAGATGCAGTTTATCGCCACCTGCGAGAAGATCAGTGAGGCGTATTTACTTCCAGTCATCCGGCAGTGACTGGATGGATTCCCGTTTGTCATCCTGGGCCTTCATTCGGATAACGGTTCGGAGTACATCAACTACAAGGTGGCAAAGCTGCTGGAGAGGCTGAGGGTCGAGTTCACCAAGTCCCGTCCCCGGCAGTCCAACGATAACGCGCTGGCGGGATCCAGGAACGCTTCTGTAGTGCGCAAACACCTGGGTTATGCGCATATCCCACAACACTGCGCCAGCCTGGTCAATGCCTTTTGTGCCGACTTCCTCAACCCTACGTCACAACCACCAACCATATTCTTTGCGGAGACGATCACCGATGCCAAGGGCAAACAACGCAAGAAATACCGCTACGAGAACATGAGTACGCCGTACGAGAAGTTCAAATCTTTGCCCGATACCGATCAGTACCTTAAGCCAGGCATCACCTTCAAACAACTGGATGCGCAAGCGGCAAAGATGAGCGACAATGACGCCGCCCTGGCGATGAACAATGCAAGAAAAAGACTGTTTCAAGCTGTTTCTGTTGCAATGAGAAAACAGGCTTGAGATATAAAAACAGCAAGGCAAAGCGAAGCAGCACCTATTAACCAGACCGAATCAGAACAGAGTTCAAATACACAAATTCAACCCACTTCGTTCAGACTCATTTCTGTATTGGAAAATACTCGGGTGCCTGCCCAGAGAACTTGCCAGATCCCGACCGGATTCAAGATAGCTTAGCGACTCCTTATAATGCATCGGCAAGATAGATATTGCGCGTGGAGGTAATGATCCCGTTCATCGCACGGGTGATGGGCACACCTGATTTCATCATCGTGTACATCTGCCGGGTGAACAGGATAATATCATCCGGATTCGGTCGCTTCGCCCCTAATCGCGATAACAGGGAGTCTGCGCCAGCCTGTCTGGTGGATTCGCTGATATCAATCGGGGTAATACCGGTATTAAATAATTGTGTAGCGACTGCATCAATGGTGGTTGCCTCCAGTTCACCCTGTACCAGCGCACCTCGGGCACTTCTTCCCTTGTAGACAAAAGACGGCATCAGACTTCGGCACCCTTTACTGGTTGCTCAATTACTGGTTGCTCAATGTTGATGTCGATAATGGCCTCAACATCTGCGGAAATACGTAATACCTCATCCAGAGTGGTTATCCCCTCCGCCGCATATCTCAGGGCAACATTGCTCAAGGTCTGGAAACCTGTCGCCCTGGAAGCTGCATTATTGAAATCCGTGCTGTTACCACCGGCCAGGATTTCACTCAGGTTTTGATCGAATTCCAGATATTCATATACCCCGACCCTGCCCTGATAACCCGTGTAGTTGCAGTGAGGACAACCCGCTCCCTTGCTAAACACAGGGCTGGCATACTCATTTCCAGCATGTTTCTTTACCCATGCCAGCTGCTGGTTGTCCGGGGTACTGGGCTGGGAACAGCTTTTACAGATACGCCGCACCAGACGCTGGGCCAGGATCGCATAGAGGGAAGATGCCAACAGGTAACTTTTTACGCCCATATCCAGCAGGCGGGTGACCGTACTGAGGGCATCATTGGTATGCAGGCTCGACAACACCATATGACCGGTCATGGCAGCACGTATACCAATCTCGGCAGTCTCTTCATCACGCATCTCACCGATCAGGATAATGTCAGGGTACTGGCGCAGGGCGGAACGCAATACCGTGGAAAATGTCAGGCCAATCTCGGGTTTCACCTGTACCTGGTTGACCCTGGAGAGACGGTATTCGACAGGATCTTCTACCGTGATGATCTTGTTCTCCGGGCTGTTCAAAAGATTCAGGGCCGAATACAGGGTGGTGGTCTTGCCACTACCGGTAGGGCCGGTCACCAGCATCATGCCATGCGGGCGTTTGATCACATTGACAAAACGACTGCGTATATCAGGCGGCATACCCAGATCATTCAGATCGAGAATACCGGTGGTCTGGTCCAGCAAACGCATCACTACTGACTCACCATACTGGACAGGCATGGTCGACATACGTACATCGATAACATGGTTCTGAATCTTGATGGTAAACCGGCCGTCCTGCGGCAGGCGCTTTTCAGAGATATCAAGGTTGGCCATCAGTTTGAGCCTGAGGACCAGTGATGGCGCGATCCGTATCTCATCCATCACATGTTCCTGCAGTACGCCGTCAACACGTTGACGTATGCGCAATACTGACTCATCCGGTTCAATATGGATGTCCGAAGCCTTGATCTGCACGGCATCTTCAAACAGGGACTGTAACAGTTTGACCACCGGCGCATCGGCCACATCAGAGGATGACAGAATGGCGGCGAGGTCGATATCGCCTTCAGCAAGATCATCACTCAGTTCTTCCGCAAACCCTGATATCTGGTCGGTCTTGCGGTAGACTGTATCTATGGTCTTGAGTAGATCAGATTCCCTGACAACAGCCAATCTGACCGGTGTATTCAAAAGCCTGGACAATTCATCATAAGCAAAAATATTAGTCGGATCAGCCATGCCGACCAATAAGCCCTTATCATCCTGCGACAAGGCCACCGCCCTGAACCGCCTGGCCTGTATTTCCGGTATCAGTTTAACTATATCGGTCCTGAATTTGTAATGCAGCAGATCAATAAAGGGGATCTTCAGCTGGGCTGAAAGTATCTCCAGCATATCGTCTTCCTTGACGTAACCGTTTTCAATCAGTATCTGTCCAAGCTTACGGCCACTGGACTTCTGGTCGGCGAGGGCCTCTTCCAGCTGTAGCTGTGAAATATACTTGTGTTCAACCAGGAGGTCGCCGAGCCTGATCTTTTTTCTGATATTCATGCCCTGTATCTACCTTGCTATCCGCTCAATCTGTTGAAGCACATATTGACGTAATTCATAATTCAGCGCCGGTCCCTCAAGTGCCTTATTATAGGCATGAAGGGCCTCTTCTTTATTTTTCATCGCATCAAGTGAAATTGCCAGCCCCATCCACCATAAACCATTCTCAGGTTGTTGCGCCAGTAATGTGCGGTAAATCTCACTCGCTTCATCATGTTGAGATACCTTCTGCAACAGTGCTGCATAAAAGGCATAATAATCATTATCCTTGCTGATTTCAGACAATGCCTTTGCCAACACCTCAACAGCCTGGTCCGTTTGTCCCTGATTGATGAGTAATCTTGCATAGACATTTGCCCACTCGGAAATACCCGGATTCAGATTCAAACCTGCAGCCAGTTCCTGCATTGCTGCATTGGTATTTCCTCTGTTTATTAATGTAGAGGTATATAACAATCTGGCCTGAACATGTAATGGCTGCTGTTTTAATATTGCAAGAATCTTTTCATCTGCCTGAGTAAAATCCCTGCCTGAGTAAAGTGACCTGGCTTCTGCCAGGAATCGCTCAACATTGATGTCCGTACTGGCAGTACTCGGCTGTTGGCGCCGGTCGAAAACTGACCATCTGTGCCGGTTGTAAATTGACCAGGCGGTATAGCGTACTACACAGCTGTGGATAAGTCGACCAGACTGTGGTTGGTTTCAAACTCCTGTTCAGGTTGAATGATTGAAGATTGACGGCCATGTAGCGGTCGATCTTCATGTTTCAGGATGGCTCCCCCTCCTCCGTTGTCAAAGATCGTTTCGCTTTCTCCCGTGACCAGATTCGATCCTTGGCGGTTGCGCTACTTTGAGCTACTTTAGCCGTTATTA
>JBCKWF010000003.1:0-37883 GCA_038922895.1 Gammaproteobacteria bacterium | reverse complement strand
ACCACTGATGAGTTATTTCAGGACATCTGGATGAAACTGATCCAGAACCGGGAACACTATGCGGTGAAGGCGAAATTCACAACGTATCTTTATACCATTGCCCGGCATCACGTAATTGATCATTTTCGCCGGACCGGTAATGTCTGGCTGGATAACGATCAGGACGGACTGGAAAGTATCGAGGCAAGGACGCAGGACCAGCCGGATAATATCGTGGCATTGAACCAGGATGCAAGCCGCTTGCTGGCCGGAATCGAGGCCTTGCCAGCCGTGCAGCGCGAGGCCATCCTGTTAAAGGAAGATGCGGGGATGAGTCTGCAGGAAATTGCTACACTTACAGGAGTGAATACTGAAACTGTAAAGAGCCGGCTGCGCTATGCAGTCAAAAAATTACATCAGTTGATGCATCATGACGACAGCTAATAACGACGACCGCGAACTGGAACAATACCTCACAGGCAAGGACGGCCTGTCACGTCAATATAAGTCGGTTGCGGCAGATGTGCCGCCATCGCATATTGACGAGGCTATACTGGCTGCATCACGCAAGGCGGTTGGTGCGAGGCCAGGCCGGTTTATGCCTCCCTATTTTGGTCGTCTGGATGCACCTCTGGCCATCGCGGCCGTGGTGGTGTTGTCGGTACTGGTCATGTTCAACCTGCCTGATGAAAATCTGACTATGGGAACTCTTACTGAGGCTGACTTGAATGCAGGGGGTATCACTACGTCAGCTGCAACAACCAGGCTGGAAAGCGTGAGTATCGACCTCGCAGAAGGGAGATTGGCAGAGAGAGAGGACAGTTCTAATGCAAACCTGGCCGAGCAGTCTGCCAGGATGAAGGCGCTGTCTATAGCGCCTGTACCTGCCAGCGAGGCCCTGCGTGCTGGTAATGGTGCTATCGAGCCGGTTCAGCCGCCTGTATCTATTACCGCGGCAGACACGGCAGAAACAATGATGCAAATGCAAAAGGCTATGACTGCAGAGTCAACAGAAGCAACCTTAAATAGTGAAGTGGCCAGGCTGATGCAGCCGCTGGCAGATGTCGTCATGGATGAACCGGCACAAAGGGATTCCTATGCGGGCGGTGCAAGCGCTGATCCTGCCGGGCCACAATTTACAGAATGTACAACACCACGCCCGGAGGTATGTACAATGCAATACCTGCCTGTATGTGCGACCAGGAATACCGGGATCCGCTGTGTAACCACGCCGTGTGACAGTAGCGAACAGCTGGAGTTTTCAAACGCCTGCAGTGCATGTGCTGATCCGGATGTAATCGGTTACGCAGCGGGTGCTTGCCCTGTTGCAGAATAACAGGCCAATCCTCGTCTAGTTTGGCTACGCACCTGGATCATCGCGAATGTAGTCAATCGAACTGAACTGTATAGTCAGATGGTTTATTATCAGGACAATAAGGTTTTTAAGGAGATATGTATGACTGTTAAATTACGTGCCGTTTTACTGGGTATGGCGGTGCTGTTGCTCGCTGGTTGTGCCGGTATGCCATCAGATTTCGAGGAGCCTTCACTAACGGTCAGCTCGATTGCAATGAGGAATTCAAATACTATGGCCCCGCAGTTTGACATTATGCTACATATTACCAACCCGAACCGCACGGCACTGAACCTGGTCGGGATGTCGTATTCGATACAACTGGCTGGTAATAAGGTAGTCACGGGAGTGGCGAATAATCTGCCGACCATCAAGCCTTACGGAGAGGCCGATGTGATGATCAGCGCGGCTGTCAGTCTGTTAGGCAGTATCCGGTTTTTAAATGAACTGATGACCAGTAACCCGGACCGAATTGAGTATGATTTCGATGCCAGGCTGGATACTGGCAGACTGCGTAACCGGATCAATATCAACCGTACAGGGGTGATCTCGTTGCGGGCCGGCCCATAATAACTACGCGGGCTCCCGCACTTTACCGATTAGCGTGAATTAGCGACCTTGGTCTCAGCCAGTTGGCTGGCCAGGTATTCCTCATACGGACCGTGGAAGTCGACCAGTTTCTTGTCCTTGATTTCAATGATACGGGTCGCCAATGATGAGACGAACTCGCGATCATGGCTGACGAAGATCAGCGTGCCATCATAGTGTTCCAGTGCAAGGTTCAGTGCCTCGATCGCCTCCATGTCCATATGGTTGGTCGGTTCATCCATAAGGATCACATTGCAATCCTGCAACATCAGTTTGCCGAACAATAAACGGTTTTTCTCACCGCCGGAGCAAACCTTGACACGTTTCTTGAAGTCTTCGGTGGAGAACAGTAAGCGGCCCAGTGTGGCACGCACGATTTGATCGTCATGTCGCGGTTTGCGCCACTGGCTCATCCAGTCAAACAGGTTCAGTTCACAGTTAAATTCTGCAGTGCTGTCCTGCGGACAGTATCCCAGCGTTGCATTTTCCGCCCACTTGATGGTGCCGCCGTTAGCAGCCAACTCATTGACCAGACAACGCAGGAAGGTAGTTTTGCCCGCACCGTTTTCGCCGATAACGGCAAGCCGGGCGCCCGCCTCGATCATCATGCTGGCATTACGAAATAGCGGTTCGCCATCAAATCCATGCTCAAGTTTTTCCAGCGTGACAGCCAGCCGGTGCAGTTTCTTTTCCTGTTTGAAACGGATGAACGGGCTGACGCGGCTGGACGGCTTGATGTCTTCCAGCTTGATCTTTTCAATCTGTCGCGCACGCGAGGTGGCCTGGCGGGCCTTGGATGCATTTGCCGAGAAGCGGCTGACGAACTGTTGCAGGTCGGCAATCTGGGCGGATTTCTTTGCATTTTCCGATTGCACACGCTCGCGGGCAGCGGTTGAGGCGATCATGAAATCATCGTAGTTGCCCGGATACAGGCGCAACTCGCCAAAATCCATATCAGCAATATGGGTGCAGACCGCATTCAGGTAATGACGATCATGTGAGATGATGATCATCGTGCTCTTGCGGTTTATCAGTAACGATTCGAGCCAACGGATCGTATTGATGTCGAGGTTATTGGTCGGCTCGTCGAGCAGCAGCACGTCCGGATCAGGGAACAGGGCCTGTACCAGCAACACGCGCAATTTCCAGCCCGGGGCGACTTCGCTCATCGGACCGTAGTGCAGATGCTGGGCAATACCGGCGCTGGTCAGCAATTCTCCTGCACGGCTTTCGGCAGTATAACCGTCCAGTTCCGCATAGCGGTGTTCAAGGTCGGCCACTTTCATTGCGTCATCTTCAGACATATCTTCGAGTGCATAGATGCGCTCGCGTTCGCGGTGGATCTCCCATAATTCTGCATGACCCATGATGACTGTGTTGACGACGCTGTATTCCTCGTAGGCAAACTGGTCCTGTTTCAACACGCCGAGACGGACACCCGGCTCAATCGCGACATTGCCGGAGCTGGGTTCGAGGCTGCCGTCCAGGATTTTCATGAACGTGGACTTGCCACAGCCGTTTGCGCCAATCAGACCGTAACGGTTGCCGTTACCGAATTTGGCAGAAATATTCTCAAATAGCGGCTTTTGGCCGAACTGCATAGTGATGTTTGCGGTGCTGATCAATGGGGTATTCCTGACTTTAGGGGCCTGAGGCTGGTCAAATGGCGCGTACTATAAGGATTTGTAAGGGAAAAGTCGATAGAAACCGCTTTAAAGTAAGACCTTGCTGGCGTGTAACATTTCAGTAACGGAATTAATATCCGCCTGAAAGGTGGACATTGTTAATTCATTACAACTTCGTCACCCTGAACTTGCGGCCCTTGATCTTGCCTTCCGAGAGTATCTTCAGCGCCTGTCTCGCAACTGCGGCGTCAACGGCGACATAGGCATACTTGTCGAAGATATCGATCTTGCCGATCTTGCTGCCGGGCAGGCCTGTATTTGCAGTCAATGCACCGAGGATGTCTCCTGCGCGGACCTTGTCCTTACGTCCACCGCTGATGGTCAATGTGACCATCGCCGGGTCGGTTTTGAATCTGGTCCGGGTTTCTGTTGCTGCCGGCGTCAGTGTATCGGTTGATTCAATCGTGACCGGATGATCTATATAGTCCTCGATTGCCTTGACGCGGAATTCATCTGAACCAGTAAACAGGCTGAACGCAAGGCCTTCCTTGTCGGCGCGACCGGTCCGGCCGATCCGGTGTATATGCACCTCCGGATCTGGCGATAATTCATAGTTAATCACTGCATGCAGGTCCTTGATATCGAGTCCACGTGCAGCCACATCGGTTGCAATCAGTATCGGGCAACTCCGGTTCGCAAACCGGACCAGCACCTGGTCACGGTCTTTTTGTTCCAGATCACCGTGCAGTGCGAGTGCGGCAAAACCATGCCTTTTCAACTGTTCCGAAAGTTTCTGGCATTGCAGTTTGGTATTGCAGAACACGATGCAGGATTCGGGGCGATAATGTTTTATCAACGCAACCAGTATTTGCATGCGCTCGCTTTCGCGGATTTCATAAAACACCTGTTTGATTTTTTGGTCATCATGAATGCTTTCGACACGCACATCAATGGGACGGTTCTGGATAGCCTTGCTGATCGATTGGATGCCATCCGGGTAGGTCGCAGAGAACAACAGCGTTTGTCGTTTGCGTGGTATCTGTTTAATAATTTGCATGATCTCGTCGTGAAAGCCCATGTCCAGCATGCGGTCGGCCTCATCCAGCACCAGCGTTCGCACACCATCCAGTTGCAGCGATTTTTTTTCAAGATGAGCGAGGATGCGTCCAGGTGTGCCGACCACGATATGCGGTTGGTGTTCAAGTGTAGCCACCTGAGGGGCGATTGGTTTGCCACCGCACAGCGTTGTGATCTTTGTATTCGGGATTGCCCGTGCCAGACGGCGGATTTCCGAGCTGACCTGATCGGCCAGTTCGCGGGTAGGACAGAGTATCAGTGCTTGTACCTGATAAGTGCGGACCTCCAGTTTATGCAGCAGGCCGATTGCAAATGCGGCTGTTTTACCGCTGCCGGACTTGGCCTGGGCGAGCAGATCTTTTCCTTCCAGGATCGCCGGCAGACTGTGTTCCTGGATCGGTGTCATCTGCAAATAATCCAGTGACTGGATATTTGCAAGCATTGCAGGTGTCAGTGGCAGTGATGCAAATTCAGTTGTGGTCATGTGGTGTGTCTGGAGATTTCGGAGGGTGGCGCATGATAACACAAGCTGCTGAGCGGACAGGTGTGAGGGTGCACGGGCCAGGGCCTGGTGGCCAGTCATTACAAACCACACATCCGGCAACGGTGTTAAGCCCGGCTGATTTCAGTTGGGGGGCCAGTCCCTCAGGCTTGTCTGTATCCGGTGCGTACCTGCTGAGACTGTAAAATACAGTGTAAAATTAGATAGATACAGCATGTGCTTACCATATATAATTACACTGTAGATGAATTATAATCCTTTGCCATAATCCAAAATAATATACCAGGGAAGTTCCTCCTTATGACGAGTCCAGTACGGTTTCTGAAAAAGTTTTTCCGTTCGCCTTCCAGCATCGGCAGTATCGTTCCCAGTTCACCGGTACTGGTTGCCGCCATTGTAGGCGCAATTGACTGGCAAAAGGCCGATGTCATCGTTGAACTCGGTGCCGGCACGGGTGTCGTTACCCGCGCTATTAACAGCATACGCTCTGAACAGTCTGTATTTATCAGTTTCGAAAAAGACGAACAGATGCATAATCATTTGCAGAAGCGTTTTCCCGATGCGGTAATTGGTTCCGACGCATTCCATCTGGGAGATGAGCTAAACAAACTTGGCTACAACCAGGCTGACTGTATCGTGTCATGCCTGCCCTTATCCAATTTTGGTCCCGTGCTACAGGCGGAGTTATTGGCGAGTATATATAATGCGTTACGTCCCGGTGGGCAGTTTATTGCATTCCAGTATTCGCTACAGCTGCAGAAGCAGATTGAGGCAATCTATGCCGACATCGATATCCGGTTTGTAATGAGAAATATTCCCCCCGCATTTGTTTACGTTTGCCATAAGCAGGTACTGTGAGGAGTGAGGCCTAAGGAGTGAGGTGGGAGGCTGACGAATCGTGTCCTTTAAAAAATTGTGAACGCCAGACTCCATACACAATAATGAAAACGCTCCCGGACTACCTGCGGTCTGACCTTGATATAGTCCTGATCGGCCTGAACCCTTCTCCGATCTCGGTGAATGCCGGTTATTACTACGCGAACCCGCGTAATCGTTTCTGGCCCGCATTGAACGGGTCCAGACTGATAGATCAGAAGGTGCAACCAGGCGAGGCCGCAGTACAGCAACTATTCAGCAATCATGGTATTGGTTTTACAGATATCGTGAAACGGCCGACACCCATGGGCAATGCATTACGTGTCGCCGATTTCCGCAAAGGTGCTGTAGAACTGAAGCAGAAGTTACTCGATTACCAGCCACACATCGCCTGGTTTAATGGAATTATTAACTTCAGAAATTACCTTAAATATACGGAGCAGATGAATATACCGATAAATTGTGGTAACCAGGATTATCGATTGGGTAAGACCCGTTTTTTTGTCACGCCAAACCCGAGTCCGGCCAACGCCAGTTATTCTCTCGAGGACTTGATAGGACATTACAATGCACTGGCACGCTACCGCACCCGGATTCTGTCGCGATGGTGAGGTGCTGATGTATGACTAAACAGGATCCTGCAGCGGACAAACAGGCAAAATATTAGAACCTGAAAAGGCTGAGGATTAGCTCCGGCTTGATCGCGGTTTGTGTGTTTGGCATTGATTTTCTGTTCGCCTCACCGACGTTTTCAGGGTTTATCCTGCTGTACCTGGTCTTTATTCTCGTCCCGAGCGCATTATTATCCATCAAGAATAAACCGAAGTTGCGCTACGTCGTCAACAAGATCCTGATATACCTGATACTGCTTGGGGTAACGTTTGTATTCTATGCGTATGATTTATCTCTGGCCCAGCAGCGCTCTGAAGTCGTCATCGCAGCGGTCGATCAATATTACCAGGACCGGGGGGCATATCCCGCTGAGTTGCAGGACCTGGTGCCTGCCTATCTGCAGAAAGTGCCAAAACCAAGATTGGTGCCGGGTGCATTTATTTACAGACAGACGCCGGACAATACCTTCCTGATGTATTCGGGCCTGTCGCCGTTTGACAGGTACTCGTGGAGTTTCATTTATAAGGAGGAGCTACATCGATTAAAACAATAAGGATTTGTAAGGCGCGCCTTCGATCTCCCGCACCAGCCTGGGGACCAGGTAACCTGGCAGGGTGGAACGGAGTTGTTCCATAATGGCTATTGCAGCGGGGTCGCTCACCTCGAAATGGGCCGCCCCGGCAACCGGGTCAAGCATGTGCAGGTAATATGGCAGTACGTGGTTTGTGTACAGGCGTTCGCTTAATTCGGCCAGTACCAGCGCATCATCATTCACGCCACGCAACAACACTGACTGGTTCAGCAATTGTATCCCGGCCCGGTGCAGGTCCTGTAATACTGCGATCACTTCAGCCTCGATTTCATGTGGATGATTTGCATGGATAACCACGGTCTGTTTGAAACGGTTGCCGGTGATGACTCGTAACAGACTGTCCGTGATCCTGGACGGCAACACGACCGGCATACGGGTATGGATCCGCAGCCAGCGCAGATGCGGTATCTGTTCCAGCAGGGTGATTAGCGAGTGCAGCTTGTCATCGGACAGTGATAGCGGGTCTCCTCCGCTGAGTATGACCTCGTGTATGCTTTCGTCCTTCCGGATATACTCCAGCGCAGTGTCCCAGTTATCCCGTGCCGGGTTATTGTCGCTATAGGGATAATGCCTCCGGAAACAATAGCGGCAGTGGACCGCACAGACACTGCTGGCAATCAGCAGGACACGGCCATGATATTTCTGGATCAAACCCGGGACGCTGGTGCGATCTATTTCTCCCAGAGGATCAGCCATGTAACCGGGCCTGGGCAGGTCTTCTTCCGGTACCGGTAATACCTGGCGCAACAAGGGATCCTCGGTCTGACCTGGACGGATACGTCGCAGATAGGAATGCGGGACCTTAAGTGGGAAAGTAGATACAGGTGTATCGGCTGCTGCCGACCTTTCTGCCTGTAAGCCGACTTTTTCGAGTAATTCCCCTCGGTCACGAATAAGGTCGCGTAATTCCTGTTGCCAGCTGGGTGTGTGCATATCTAAAGGTAGCATATCTGAGGACAACAGTCTCTCTCCTGAAACCGGAAGCAACTTACTGATTATCAAAAATAGACTATCAGAAAGTTAAAAAATCCGGCTTACTATGCAAACAGGCCTCCACATACGTTTCATTCATATAAATGGAGGTAGTCCGGTCGGGAGCTGATGCAGATTGATTGCATCCCTGTTTAATTTCGTTTTCTGACGAACTGGATATTCAATCTGAACAATTTTTGTGATCTTATCCCGGCAGATATCGCAGTTAGACAGGGTTTTTTGCATGCAATTTCCGGTTTTTAAATCGTCATTCAAATACCGCAGACGGCCTGTCATTATTTATCGCTTGTATCTCGAAATATTCACCAGTTTCAAGGTATCATACGCGCCTTTATCGCGTACCCACGGAAAAGCAAGGGGAATACCGTATGACAATGTTTAGCACCAGTGAATTCAAGTCCGGCCTGAAGCTGATGATCGATGGCGATCCGTACTCGGTTATCGAGAATGAACATGTGAAGCCGGGCAAGGGGCAGGCCTTTAACCGGGTCAGATTGCGTAACCTGAAGACCGGCCGTGTGCTCGATCGCACCTTCAAGTCCGGTGATACATGTGAAGGTGCGGACGTCGTCGAGGTATCCCTGCAATATCTGTATACCGATGGAGAAATGTGGCATTTCATGGATCCGGGCAGTTACGAGCAGTATATGGCCGATGCAAAGGCGATGGCCGATGCGTCGCAATGGATCAAGCCCGAGGAGGAATGTGTAGTCACGCTGTGGAACGGTTCGCCCTTGTATGTCGCAGCACCAAATTTTGTAAATCTGAAGATAATCGAAACCGACCCTGGCTTACGTGGTGATACCGCCACCGGTGGCACCAAACCGGCCAAGCTGGAGACAGGTGCAGTGGTAAAGGTCCCGCTGTTCGTTGAAGAGGGTGAAGTGGTCCGGGTGGATACGCGTAACAGTGCGTATATGTCGAGGGTGAAATAAGTCGCTGGTCGCTAGCGAGACTGCGTAAGCTATTTTGGTTTCAAAGGTAATCGTTCGAATATTGAAATTAATTATTGCTGAATTAATAAAATATTGCCCATAATCTACGACTAGCGACTAGCGACTAGCGACTAGCGACTAACAACGAGCAACGAGCAAAAACAATAATGTGGCAACCCTCCGCCTCTCTCGAAGTATTAAAACAGCGTGCCAGTCTGTTGGCAAAGATCCGCCGGTTCATGGCGGACAGGGACATTCTTGAAGTTGAGACGCCAGTATTGTCGCATGCAGGCAATACCGACCCGAACCTGAACAGCTTTACCTGCCGGTTTAAGCCTTCGGATCCGGCAGCTGATCTGTTATATCTGCATACCTCTCCCGAGTTTGCGATGAAGCGTTTGCTGGCTGCTGATAGTGGTCCGATCTACCAGATCTGCCGGGTGTTCCGCGATGAAGAGCTGGGTCGTCAGCACCAGCCGGAATTTACCATGCTTGAGTGGTACCAGCCCGGTTTTGATCATCATGTTCTGATGGATGAAATAGCTGAATTGCTGGTTTCACTTGGCTTTGGCGTGCCTGGACGCCGCAGTTATATCTCGGCATTTGAGGCTGCAACGGGACGGGATCCGCATCGTGCCACCGATCTGCAATTACAGCAGCTGGCGCAGCAGCACGGTTTGCAGGGCAGTCACCACCATCGGTCACTCTTGCTCGATTTTTTATTCAGCACACGGGTCATGCCCGGACTCGGACAGGACGGTCCTGAATTTATTGTTGATTTTCCGGTCTGTCAGGCGGCCTTGGCACGAATACGTGAGGATGATCCGCCGGTGGCGGAACGGTTTGAACTGCTCATCCGGGGAATGGAGATCGCAAATGGATTTCACGAGTTGACCAGTGCGACGGAACAGCGTGCGCGTTTTAGTGCGGACAACAGGCAGCGGCAAGCGCAGGGGCGACCAGTAGTCAAGCTGGATGAGCAGCTGCTGGCTGCGCTGGCGCATGGACTGCCGGACTGTGCCGGTGTGGCAGTGGGAATTGATCGTTTATTAATGCAGATTCTGGGGTATGATTCGATAGACAAGGTTGTTACCTTTACATTTAACCAGGCATAAACAGGGTAGTTAAATGCTTACATCCGCCGATATCCTGTCAGCAGACGGACCGCTGGCCAAATTGATCCCCGCTTACTCCGTACGACCGCAACAGATAGAAATGTCCGAGGCGATAGCAAACGCTTTGGCACAACATGAATCGCTGATCTGTGAGGCCGGTACCGGTACCGGCAAGACCTTTGCCTATCTGGTCCCGGCGATACTATCTGGCCTGAAAGTTATTATCTCTACCGGCACCCGGCATTTGCAGGACCAGCTGTATCAACGCGACCTGAAAATCATCCAGCAGGCCATCGGCCGTCCGATCCATACGGCATTATTGAAGGGCCGATCGAATTATCTATGCCTGCACCGGCTTGATCAGGTCGAAGCCGATACCGGTGGTATGAATGCGGCGAATGTTTCGCATCTGTATACGATTCGATCATGGTCACAGCAGACCCGTAGTGGGGACCTGGCCGAGCTGACGAACCTGCCTGAAGATGCACCGGTCAGAAAGTTTATTACCTCGACGACAGAAAACTGTCTTGGCCAGGAATGTAAACATTTCAACGACTGTTTTGTGTTCAGGGCACGGCGTGAGGCCAACGAGGCAGACCTGACTGTCGTCAATCATCATTTATTGCTTGCGGATATGGCACTGCGTGAACAGGGATATGGCGAGTTACTGCCGGTCGCCGATGTCGTTATTTTCGACGAGGCCCATCAATTACCTGAACTTGCCTCGGAATTTTTCAGCCAGACCCTGAGTAGTCACCAGTTCAATGAATGGGTACGAGACAGCAAGCAGGCCTACTACACCGAGGCAGCAGACATGCCTGACTTTCCCGGCGTGCTGGACAAGGTCGATACCGCGGTCAGACAGTTGAGACTGGCCCTGGGTGAGCAGGAGGGCCGGATTGCCTGGTACCAACTCCGCGAGAGCAAGGCTGTGCAGGAGGCAATGACGCGTTTGCTGGACCGCTGTTATGATGCGCATCAATTGCTGGAGGGATTTGCCAATCGCGGCAAGGAACTCGACAATTGTTTCAAACGCTGTATAGCCTTGATGGACGGACTCGACAGTTATCTGGAGGCACATTCGGATGAATTTGTGCAATGGCTGGAATTGCGGGGTAATGGATTTTTGTTGCATCAGACCCCGCTCAACATCGCCGATACGTTTCAGTCGCGTATGGCCGAATATGAATGCCTGTGTATCTTTACCTCGGCCACGCTGACAGTGAAAGGGAGTTTCAAGCATTTTGCCGGTCAGTTGGGACTCGGCGGGATGAAACACCAGTCATGGGAAAGCCCGTTTGATTTCGGGCGTCAGGCGCTGTTGTATCTGCCTGCCGGCCTGCCGGATCCGCGTGCTGACGGGTATACGGAGCAGGTGCTGGATGCAGCGATACCGGTACTGCAACTGACACGGGGCCGGGCATTTTTCCTGTTTACCAGTCACCGTGCGCTGCAGCTTGCGGCAGCGATAATTAAAGGCCGGATTGAGTTTCCGGTATTTATTCAGGGTGATGCACCGAAGACGGAACTGCTCGAATCGTTTCGCCATACACCAAACGGCGTGCTGCTGGGTACGCAGAGTTTCTGGGAAGGTGTGGACGTGAAGGGACAGGCATTGACCTGTGTCATTATCGACAAACTGCCGTTTGCCACGCCGGATGACCCGGTATTGCAGGCGAGGATGAAAAAACTGGAAGAGCAGGGTGGAAGCCCGTTTATGGATTACCAGTTACCCGAGGCAGTTATCACGCTGAAACAGGGCGTTGGCCGCCTGATCCGGGATGCAGGTGATTATGGCGTATTGATGATCTGTGACCCGAGAGTCTTGAATAAATCCTATGGCAAGATATTTCTGAAAAGTCTGCCGCAAATGCAGCACACATCTGAAATCGCGGATGTACAGGCGTTTTTGCAGAAGCATGAAACTGGTTACTAGTCGCTGGTTGCTAGTGTAGTGTTGCATTCTGTTTGGAACTTATACGACTGGTTGTGGAAGAGACTTTTTGTATCATGTTGTGATCGTAAGTAGCCAAAACAAACGGTTTGGATTGTAATTCTGGCGAGTCATGCAATAAACGTTGAAAACATGATCTCAAAAATAAGTTCCATCAAGAATGCAGCACTACACTAGCAACGATAGGAGCGCTGATGAGTGAACTGAAAAGGGCAGTCTCGCTGCCGCTGATAACCTTGTACGGGTTAGGGAACATACTTGGCGCAGGGATCTATGTGCTGGTCGGCAGGGTTGCGGGAAATGCCGGTTACTTTGTCATTATTTCCTTCCTGCTTGCTACCATTACGGCCGGTTTCACCGCGTTTACCTATGCTGAACTGGTATCGCGCTATCCCGTCAGCGCCGGTTCGGCCGTTTATGTGCATCACGGGTTTGGTAAACGCATTATCTCCCAGACAGTGGGACTGTTAATTATTCTGACAGGACTGGTGTCCGCATCGACGATGGCCAGGGGACTAGTTGGCTATATGTCCGTGTTTATAGACCTGCCAGAGTGGCTGGTCATTAGCATAGTATTGATCGTATTGGGATCGCTGGCCATCTGGGGGATTGTGGAGTCCGTCAGGACCGCGATGGTCATTACCATAATCGAGGTCGGGGGCTTGTTGCTGATCCTGTTCATCGGCAGGTCATATTTCGGATTATTACCTGAAAAGATAGGGGGTTTTTTCTCCCCTGCCAGTGCCCAGGACTGGGGCGGGATCATGACAGGGGCGTTTCTGGCCTTTTATGCCTATGTCGGTTTTGAAGACATGGTCAATATTGCGGAAGAGGTCAAGGATCCGCAGAGAAACATGCCTTTGGCTGTGCTCATATCATTAGCTGTAGCAACTGTGTTGTATATCGGTATTTCCACGCTGGCGATCCTGGTAATACCGCCAGCTGAACTGGGTAATTCCAATGCACCACTGGCGGACATGTATACGAAGATAACCGGAGATGCGCCTTATCTGATCTCTGTCATCAGCCTGTTTGCGATAGTCAATGGGGCGCTGGTGCAGATCATCATGGCATCCAGGGTATTTTACGGGATGAGTTCACAGAACTGGATGCCGTTATGGATGGGTGTGATACATCCCAGGACAAGTACGCCGATCAATGCCACCTTGTTCGTGATCGTGCTTATACTCATCGTGGCACTGGCATTGCCGCTGGAGATGCTTGCGCGTATTACCAGTTTCTGTCTGTTGATCATCTTTGCCCTGGTAAACCTGTCATTGCTACTGATCAAATTACGCGGTTCAGGTACGAAAGCTGAGTTTACCGTACCCTTGCTGGTACCCGTGCTCGGATTGATTAGTTGTCTGGTGTTATTGTTTTCCAGTCTCTAGTCGCTCGTTACTCGTCGCTCGTAATAAAAGGTTTGACAAAATTAAAACAAAAGTCGAACATTTTTTTAGCGACTAGCGACCAGCTTTTCAACCCTATACCGTCCCGTCCTCTGGTCGTCCGCCAGTAATGTTATCAATTCAGGCAAGGTCTGTTTCATCGTTTCTGCCAGTGTAAACGGAGGGTTGATGATAAGCATACCGCAGGCATGCATGCCCGGTTCGGTTTTGTCCTTGCCGAGATCGAGGCGGATATGCAGATTGTCCTTTGCAGGCAATGCAGCGAACCTTCTCAGTAGTTTATCTGTGGTCCTCTCATCAATTAGCGGGTACCAGATTGCATAGATACCCTGGGCAAAGCGTTGTAATGCATCTTCAATAGCCCGGGTTACCTGTCTGTAATCGCTGTCGAGTTCATAGGAGGGATCGACCAGGACCAGTCCACGGCGTTCTTTCGGCGGCAATTTCGCCTTCAGTCCATCCCAGGCATCCATCATTTCACAATGGACGCTGGAATATCTGCTGAAATGTTCGGATAAAATCCGAAAATCGGTCTTATGTCTTTCACCCAGCCATGCCCGATCCTGGCTACGCAGCAAACGTACAGCAATTTCGGGTGAACCCGGGTAAGTTGTCAATCCGCCTGCGGTATTAAATTGACGGATGATATCGAGATAATCTTTCAGCAGGTGCGACCTTGGTTTTGCCGCCAATATGCGGGCGATGCCCCCAAGATATTCGCGGTTTTTCTGCATATAGGTATGGGCGATAGTATAGATGCCGGCGCCAGCGTGGGTATCATGGTAATAAAATGGCGTGTCTTTCTTTTTCAGGTATTGCAGGATTGCAACCTGTACCAGATGTTTAAGCACATCGGCAAAATTACCGGCGTGAAAGCCGTGGCGATAGCTTAGCATGGCGACCTGGTTGTCCTGTGTAGATTCGAATGGATATCAAGTTTACAGGATATCAGGGTCGCTAGTCGCTGGTTGCAGGTCGCTGGCAGGCGGGGTATCAATACAACAAATCAGATAATGAAACGATAGTAGTTGATATATTTAGATAAAAGGCCATACTTTTTTTTAGCAACTAGCGAAGATCAACGATGAAAAAATCCAGAATCATACTACTTGCCGTAAGTCTTATCGTTAGCCTCTGCGCTATCGTAGGGGTAATTATGTATATGTCACGGTCGCGTATCATTACTCCCGAAATGGCGTTACTGCTACTGATTGCGTTGCTGGGATTTTATATTGGCTTTGCGGTGCTGATTCTCGCTTACCGGTTCGTGCACCGGCTTCAGTGAGGGCGGTTGGCATTACAAGTACTGTTTGAATATACTCTGGAAGTCACTCGCAGTCAGATCGGAGTCCTCAACATTGAGGGTAAGCCGCATGTCAATTTCTTCCCGGACGATATCATGGATTTTCTGGATCAGATTGATCGGCACCGGTGCAGTACGAAGATCGGTGACTGCCAGTCCGATCTCGCCTGACTTTGAATGGACTTGTTGTAGCAGGATGACCGGTAAAAAATGGTTGTCCAGCATCAGGTTGAATCCTCGGTAGACGCTACCGACAAAGTCGATTAGTTTTTCACCATACTGGTTTTGTGCAGCGGTCAGGCTGCCATGCCGGGTCGATTCCAGATCGACCGGCAGGTTGCATTTCTGCAGTCCATAAAAACTGAGGCTTTCCCATTCCTTGTTTTTTGGACAGCATAGCATCCCTATCATGCCCTTTTCCCAGCAGGGTTTCAGGTATTCCGGTTTGAGTCCCGCGAGTAATTCATTATCTTTCAACAGCATTCTGTCTTTTTCGTAGACAATTTTCCCCAGGATTGATTCACCCTTCTGCATGTGCAGTACCAGGTGTTCACCCAGTCCATAGCGGAACAGATCTTCAACCAGTTTATTTTTTGATGTCATACTCGTCATTCAATGTCATATAGTGGTATGGCACAGATGTCAGCATGCCAGTTATCTGATTCATGAGTACATATGATATTCTAAATGCCAAAAATTAAGTATCTATTACAGGCTGGTGATATGGATCCGATTAAAACCAACGAAAACCGTGCATATAGTCGGGAAGATATCGATGTGTCAGTTGAAGTGCACTCTGCGCCAGGCTCGGCGGCGCTCGAAGGCAACACAATGAACTGTCAGGCCAGGGATATTTCCATAACAGGCATGTGCATTTATTCACGGATACCATTGCCGGCAGGCAGCAGTCTTCTACTGAATATCGAACTCGGAAACCCGATCCGTCAATTTAATCTGTTAGGCAAGGTTATCTGGTCTGACATGGATCAGGACAGCGGGCAGTTCAAGACAGGTATCCATCTGGTCAAGTTGCCTGAAGATATAGCCGCCTGGCAGACAGCTGTGATCCAGAAGTTGATTGGCTAGTACCTGATTACAAAATCGCCTTACCCGTATGCAATATTGCAAGTAACTGTATACTGAATGTTCTGAAGCAGTCTCCACGACTTATCCAGGGCCGCACATCCCTGTGCGGCCGGGACCCCGGACTTGATCCGTGTTTTCTAATCAGCGGTTCTCGTCTGGTTCGTTTTTGTCAGCCTGATTGTCATGATTGGTCAGCATGACCATATTGGCAATCTTGCGGATCCAGCCGGTGCCCTCCTGCTCTTCTGTCTGGACCATGTTTGCCAATAACAGGTAATTGGTCTTACCGGTACCGAGCATGGGCAGTTCTTCTGCCAGGATGATCTTGCGAGGTATATAGAGTTCGCTGATTTTCAGCTGACGGGCAGTTTCCAGCAGTTGTTTTCGGTCCGCTCCGTGAAAATCGGTTACGAGGATGATCTTTTCTCCCTTTTTATCATCCAGCAATGCGACAGCCGCGTGGTTAGCCTCCGGCCAGCAATGCATTGCGAGTTCTTCCACTGTGGTCAGCGATATCATTTCTCCGCCGATCTTGGCAAAGCGTTTGGCCCTGCCCATTATTTTGATGAAGCCGTCTGCATCGATAGTGGCAATATCGCCGGTATCGTGCCAGCCCTTGCCACGTTCGGTTGCAGGCGGGACTATCATGCCGTCAGAATCATGGAGTAAATAACCGAGCATCACATTTGGTCCGCTTACTACCAGGCGGCCGCCATTATCTATGCCTTCTACCGGCGCCAGGTAGCATTGCATGCCAGGCAGGGGCAGGCCGACTGTACCGGCCCTGGCAACCAGCGGGGTGTTGACCGATATTACCGGACTGGTTTCAGTCACACCGTAGCCTTCAAAAATCCTGATACCGAAATTTTCTATCCATATATTCCTGGTGTCATCACGCAGTTTTTCCGCACCGGCAACCACATATCGTAATGTATGGAAATCATACGGATGGGCATACTTGGCATAGCCTTTGAAAAAGGTATTTGCGCCAAAGAAGATGGTCGCATTTTGTTCATAGATAAGCTGCGGGATGATCCGGTAATGCAACGGGCTTGGATACAGGTAGACCTTGCTTCCTCCCAGCAGTGGCATCAGTAGTCCGGCATTCAGACCGAACGAATGGAATGTCGGCAGGCAGTTAAATACAACATCAGAAGGCTTGAAATCAATATGGACCCTTACCTGGGCGAAATTGGCCAATATATTCGCATGTGAGAGTACGACACCTTTAGGAACACCTTCCGAGCCGGAGGTAAACAGGATAACTGCAGGGCTGTCCGGATCTATCGTGGCTGTCCGGCGTCTGTAGCTGGCTTCCGGATTGCGTGCCTGTAGTGCCCCGGTGATTTTGTCGATTACCCCGATCTTTGCACGCAGTTCTTCCAGATAGACCAGTCTGACATGTTGTTTCAGCTCTTCCGCAAGTTCATGCAGTCCCGCGCGTTCAATGAATGTACTGGAGGTATAGACGGTCCGGATCTTTGCCGTTTTGCAGGCCTTCAGTATATTCTGGATCCCGGAGGTAAAATTCAGCATCGCGGGGATCCTGCCCAGATACTGCAGGGCCAGCAGACAGATTACGATAGTGGCGGTGTTTGGCAGTAGCAGTCCGGTATGTTCACCTTTTGTTGTTTCCTGCTGCAGTATGCGGGACAGAATAAACGCACGGGTAAACAGCTGTTTGTAAGTCAGTTGAGTCTGGTTGGTGTCTTCAAGGACAATCAGGTTTTGACCAAATTTTTGCGCGGCCTCGCACATTGCCAGAAACAGGGTTTTGTCATATTTATAGGTGTGAAATTGCAGGTTTATCATCAACTTTTGCAGTCTCAGCGTGGCTTGCTTGCGGCGTAAATGTCCGGACAGTTCCGGGTCGATCCTGATTTTTTCAGCAGGCAGAATCGTCAGCGTAATCCTGGGGAAACGTTTTAGATGTCCCCGGTCTTTCAGATTTGAAAACGGGCTCAGCTGGGCGCCATCAATAGCGACCGGGAGGACCATTGCATCGGCCTTGTCCGCTATCAGTGCCGGGCCTTCATAAATCTTCATCAAGGTACCGGTCGTGGTAATACGGCCTTCGGGAAATATGACCGCCTTTTTATCTTCACGGATAAACCGGATCATCGATTTCAATGAGAGCGGACTGTTCTGATCCATCTCAAACAGATCAACAAATCTGAGGAGGAACCGGAACGACTTTCGTGTTGCGATGTCGGTATTGATGGCAAATGTTGGCGTTTCCGGCAGCCATGCATACAGCAGGATCCCGTCCAGCAGGGAGGTGTGGTTGGCAACAATCAGGACTCGTTTACCAGCCTTGTGATAATTTTCCATACCGTTAACGGTGACACCGTATAACAGTCTCAGCAGGCATCGAAGCAGCAGTTTAATAAAGGCGATCATAGAAGGTATATTCTACGAATATTCCGCTGTAACTGCTAATACCAGCGGTTGATGAAGGCATCCTGCCGGGTTTGGCAGGTCAATGCAGTTATGCGCCTGTAGCCAGCGCCGGGGCATCCAGTAGTAACAGGGTCTGTCCTGGTTGTAATGGGTTACTGTTTGAAAGTTTGTTCCATTTCTGCAATTGCGCAACGGTTACCCCGAAGGTTTGGGATATCAACCAGAGCGTATCACCTTTTTTCACAGTATAACTGATATGACCTTCTTCGTTTTTGGAGTAATTCTTGCCGGCCGGGTTTTCAGATGCGATCCTGGGCTGTTCGGATGATTTAGTGCCCGTCCCCACGTTCAATTTCTGTCCGATATGCAGGGTGCTATGTGCAGTAAGACCATTCCAGCTGTACAGGTCATTTACGCTGACGCCAAGGCGTCTGCCGATTGTCCAGAGATTGTCGCCGGAACGGACTGTATAAACCTGTTTCTCACCGTTACTCACGCGGGCCAGCCCGACAACATGTGGGTTGTCCCTGCCGGCCGAGTAGGCCTGGTCCGAGTTTTTTGAACCCGGAATCATCAGGGTCTGACCAGCCCTGATCAGATTGCCTTTCAGCTTGTTGGTTTCCTTCAGCATCGCAACACTGGTTTTATAGCGTTCGGCGATTTGTCCCAGTGTTTCACCCTGCTTTATTACGTGCTGGTTCCAGCTGACACGCTGATCCGCTGGAATCGTACTGAGGCCCTCGACAAACAATTGTTCCTTTCCCAGTGGTAGTAGCAGGTAATGCGGACCATCCGGGTCAGTGGCCCAGCGGCTGAAACCGGGATTCAATGTGTAGATTTGGTCCATCGTCAGATCTGTCAATGATGCAACAGTCGACAGATCCAGCTGGCCCCCTGTCTGTACCTGGGTAAAGTAGGGTTTATTTGCAATAGGGGCAAGGCTGATACCGTATTTTTGCGGATCCGCCACGATCTCGGCTACAGCCAGCAGACTGGGTACATAGCCGCGGGTCTCTTTATGCAGACCAAGTGAAAAAAAGTCGGTTTTCTTTTTTGACTGGGCATTTTTTTTCATGGCACGTTCAATGTTACGCTCGCCGGTATTATAAGCGGCGATGGCCAGTTCCCAGTCGCCAAACTGGTTTTGCAGTTTTTGCATATAGTCCAGCGCTGCGCGGGTGGCAGCGACAATATCGCGGCGGCCGTCATACCACCAGTTCTGTTTCAGTCCGAACATCTTGCCGGTACCGGGAATAAACTGCCAGATCCCGGAGGCATGGCTCCTGGAGTAGGCAAACGGGTGATAGGCACTTTCAACGATAGGTAACAGTGCCAGCTCAAGCGGCATGTCACGTTTTTCGATTTCTTCAACAATATAATAAATATAGGGGGTCGCACGTTCTGCGACACGGTTCAGAAATTCCTGGTTACGTGCATACCATGCAATTTTTTCCTTGACGACCTTGTTGTCGACATGTCTTTGTAGTGACAGCTTGTCCCGAATGCGGATCCAGACATCACCAGCACTCGGCTCGGTGATAAATTCTTCGGTTTTGGTATTGGGGCGCTGTCTAAACGATTCATCAATAATAGACACGGAGGTGTTACTGGAGGAGGGATCTGTGTCGGCAGTCGGTATGGTTTCGCCAGTACGGGATGACTGAATCGATGGGGTAGTTGAACACGCCGTCAGCATCAGTAAAAGAGTAATTGGCAACAGTAGCTTTTCTCGCATCGCGCAATCCTAGGGATCAGATCCTGTATGGTCAAGTTTTTTTTTACATCCGGTACAGCGAGATACGATTACTATTATAAGGTCAATATTCAGAACTGATCTTTCCATTTGCGTATAGATGCGAACACATCGACTGCATGATCAAGTTTGTGTCCGGCAAATTTTTCTGCTGCTGCAATTACTTCAGCGACATTTGTGCGTAGAAATGGATTGGTTATTTTTTCACATGCTAGGCTGCCAGGCACGGTAGGAAGATTGTTTTCCCGTAACTTGTTGCAGCTTTCAATCCGTGCAGCAATGTCGCTATTGTGCGGCTCTACGGCCTGGGCAAACCTTAGATTGGCCAATGTATATTCATGCATGCAGTATATGAGGGTCGTGTTCGGTAGTTTTGCAACTCTGTCGAGAGAATGATACAACTGCGCTGCAGTGCCTTCGAACAATCGCCCGCAACCGGCCATGAAAAGTGTATCGCCGATGAACAGCATATCGTCACCAAAGTAGGCGATATGACCTGAGGTGTGGCCAGGTATATCAAGGATTTTAAATTTCAAATCCAGATCGGCCAGGGTGATAATGTCACCATCGCGTAGTGGATTGGTCATTCCGGGTATCGATTCTCTGGCCGGTCCATACACAGGAATCTGGTAGTATTGCAGCAGCCCGGTGATACCACCAGTATGATCATGGTGGTGATGTGTGACCAGGATTGCGATCGGTGTGAGCTTCAGTTTATTGATTGCATCAATGACCGGGCTTGTATCGCCCGGATCAACGATCGCAACAGTATGGTTGCGGGTATTTTCAATTAACCAGATGTAATTATCGCGGAATGCAGGTACCGGTTTTATTTCTAGCATAATTGTGCTCGGATACGATATGACAATAACAGAGACCAGATTATCATAGTGAGCATGTCAAACGATGCAAATTTAAATTCCGGTGCCTTGTCCCTCAGTAGCAAGCTGAAAATCTGGTTTGGTCGCCCGCTCGGTAATTATATACGCGAACGCGAACGACATATTCTCGACGGGATATTGCCCGACCTTTTCGGTTATCATTTCATGCAGATTGGTACAGTATTCGGTGACAGTATCCTGGAGAGTACGCGTATCGGACATCGCATACTGGTACAACTGGAAGAGGAGGGGGAGGTGCAGTCAGGTGCAGACATGGTGTGTGCATCCGACCTTTTGCCGATAGCAGCGGATACAATGGATGTAGTCGTGTTACCACATGTTCTGGAGTACTCTCCAAACCCGCACAAGTTGTTACGTGAAATCGAACGGATACTGATTGGGGAAGGGCATCTGGTCATTACCGGATTTAATCCATGGAGCCTGTGTGGAATCTGGCGATTATTGCTGGCCTGGCGGGATGAACCGCCATGGAACGGTCATTTTTTCAGTTATGCCAGGATCAAGGACTGGTTCTCGCTGCTGGACTTTGAGCTTGTCCGGATTGAGCGGTTTTTTTACCGTCCGCCGTTGATGAACATGAAGCTGATGAACAGATTGTCCTTTCTGGAAAAACTGGGTAATCATTGCTGGTCAGTATTTGGCGGAGTTTATATCATTGTGGTCAAAAAGCGGGTAGTTCTGCTGACCTCGGTCAAACTGACCTGGCATAAACGCCGTCGCATGATTGAATCCGGAATTGTCGAACCCACCGCACGTAACCGGACAGATACAGAATGGCAGCCATAGTCGAGATTTTTACCGATGGTGCCTGCCGGGGCAATCCCGGACCGGGTGGTTGGGGTGCCGTGTTGAGATACAATGACACGGAAAAGGAACTGTACGGTGCACAGGCGGACACCACCAATAACCGGATGGAGCTGACCGCAGCCATCAAGGCACTGGAATCACTGACCAGATCCTGCAAGGTCAGGTTAACCACAGACTCCGTCTATGTGAAAAGCGGAATTACTGAGTGGATGCATAGCTGGAAAAAGAAAAACTGGAAGACGGCAGGTCGAAAACCGGTCAAAAATATCGATTTATGGCAGCAACTGGATCAAGTCTCCCTGCAACATGATATTGAATGGCACTGGGTCAAGGGCCACAGTGGGCACAGGGAAAATGATCGGGCGGATGCACTGGCGAACCTGGCCATAGGTAGAATGTTGAACAAGGAGTAGCCGTGTGACGCGCAGACAAATCATTCTCGATACAGAAACAACCGGTCTTGAACTTGCGGATGGACACCGGATTATTGAAATCGGCTGTGTCGAAATCAGGAACCGGCGTAAATCTGAGCGTGAGTTTCACCAGTATGTAAACCCGGACCGGCCAATCGAGGATGGTGCATTTGAAGTGCATGGCATCAGTAATGAATTTCTCAAAGACAAGCCGAACTTCAGTGACATTGCCCAGGATCTGATTGAGTTCATTCGTGACAGTGAAGTAATCATCCATAATGCCCCGTTCGATGTGGCATTTATCAATGCCGAGCTGAAATTACTCGGTAAGGAATGGGGGCGTCTGGAAGACTATTGCAGCATTACCGATACACTGGTGATGGCAAGGGAACTGCATCCGGGGCAGAAAAACAGTCTGGATGCACTTTGCAGCCGTTACCAGATAGACAATGCGCAAAGGGACCTGCACGGGGCATTGCTGGACGCGCAGATATTACTGGATGTTTACCTTGCAATGACCGGTGGACAGGGGCTCCTGTCACTTGAAGACGAACAAACCAGTCAGGATGGCGTGGTCAAACATAAATTGCTGGCCCGGGACAGGGGAGTACTCAGGTTGATACTACCGTCACCCGACGAATTGCGGGCACATCAACAGCGGCTCGCAGCCATTGATAAGGAAACTGGCGGGAAGTGTGTGTGGCTTAAGTAGGGGCACGGCATGCCGTGCCCCTACTTATTACGTTTTTGATGCTGCACTGACCAGTTTCTGCAACTCACCTTTTTGATGCAGGTCCATCACAATGTCGCACCCGCCAATCAATTCGCCATTGATAAATATCTGCGGGAAGGTCGGCCAGTGAGAGATCTGGGGCAGGGCCTGACGGACCTCCAGGTTCGCAAGCACGTCGACATGGGCAAAATTTGCAGCACAGGCCTTTAATGCCTGGGATGCCTGCATGGAAAATCCGCACTGCGGCATCTCCGGACTGCCTTTCATGAAGATGACGATGGGATTATCTTTGAGGGTCTGGTTTATCTGGTCAACTGTGTTCACGGGATTACCTCTGGGTCCATGTAAGAATAACTTAGTAAATAACTAGGGTATTAGTATAGCGTTTTTTTACAGTATATTTAAAGATACCTTTATCCGGAGGGGACGGCTGTTGTAGACTCTGTCAGCCACTACTGGTTGCGCGCAATTCCGGTAGTGGAATCGCCGGCGACAGGTGAAAGCTCGCGCAGACATCAGTATAATACGACCCATGATTTATCAGTAAGATCATGGAATATTCACTCTATAACCAGAGGAAATGTAAATTATGAACCCGTTAAAATCGATACCCGGCACCATAATACTTGGATTTGTGGTCGCAGTTGCCATCGCCCTGGCCGTCAGTGGTCCAGGCAATGTCATGTCACTGGTCGTGTGGTTACATGTATTTACAGGCATTATCTGGATAGGCTTGCTCTATTATTTCAATTTTGTACAGACGCCGGCAGTTGCATCGGCTGCGGCAGATGCTGGCGGGCCGGGAGCTGCCGGGATCAATAAATATGTCGCGCCGAGGGCCTTGTTATGGTTTCGCTGGGCGGCCGTGCTGACCTGGCTGACAGGGGCTGCGGCACTTGAAGTAGCTGGCTGGGGCTTGATGAATGCGTTTTTATTGAAACCTGGATTCCAGATAATAGGTATCGGGGCATGGTTGGGGACGATCATGTTATTCAATGTCTGGGTATTGATCTGGCCTAACCAGAAAAAAATCCTCGGTATCGTCAAGGCGACCCCGGAGGAGATTGCCAAATCGAAGTTTGTTGCACTGATGGCCTCCAGGACCAATGTATTTCTTTCCATACCGATGCTGATGTGTATGGTAGGTCAGGGGCACGGTGGCTTGCCTTTATAACTACATTAATAGACAGACCAGGATCAAGCCCGGCCGTATGCCGGGCTTCTTTTTTTGGCATGTACCAGGGCCCCTGATTAAGTCAGAGGTCCCGGTTGCACAATAAAAATCACACGTAGATTACGTGTGCCCTGATAAGTCCTGGACGGACTTATTCAGGACCTTCTTAATATATATCAGGGCGTTTCATTAACATGAGTAATGCAGTAATGGACACATACAAGCGATTGCCAGTGGCGTTTGAATCCGGGGCCGGGGCATGGCTGACGGACACGAACGGGAACAGATATCTCGACGCGTTGGCGGGTATTGCCGTGTGCGGACTGGGTCATGCCCATCCAGCAGTCGCACAGGCACTGGTCCGGCAGGCCGGAAAACTGGTCCATACATCCAATCTGTATCAGGTCCCGCTGCAAGACGAACTCGCAAGACAGCTGTGCGATGTGTCTGGCCTGGATAAGGTGTTCTTTTGTAACTCCGGGGCCGAAGCAAATGAGGCTGCCATCAAGATATGCAGGCGTTACGGGCACGCGAACGGCAACTCCTCACCGCGTATCATCGTGATGGAGGGCAGCTTTCACGGCCGTACCCTGGCCACGCTGACGGCGACTGGTAACCAGAAGATTAAGATCGGGTTTGGACCACTGGTCGAGGGGTTTCTGCACATTCCCTATAACGACATTGACGCGTTGGAGCAGGCCTGTAACAGTCACGCAGATGTGGTTGCTGTCATGCTTGAGCCAGTGCAGGGTGAAGGCGGGATTGTGATACCGGATCCGGGTTATCTGAAAAAGGTGGCACAGCTCTGCGCTGCAAGGGGATTGCTGCTGGTGCTGGACGAAGTGCAGACTGGAATGTGCAGGACTGGCATGTGGTTTGCGTTCCAGCATGAGGGCGTCCTGCCGGATGTAATGACCTTATCAAAGTCACTTGGTAACGGTGTGCCTATCGGTGCCTGTCTTGCGACTGAGCGTGCGGCCGCGCCGATGACGCCGGGCAGTCATGGCACCACATTTGGCGGGAATCCGCTGGCAGCGAGTGCGGCGCTGGCGGTACTGAACTTTCTGAAACAAAACCGGATGGACCTGCGGGCCGCGGAACTGGGTAAGCGGATGCTGGATGGGTTCAGGAAAAATCTGGCAAACCAGAAAGGTATAATACAGGTCCGGGGTCTTGGCCTGATGATTGGTATTGAGCTCGAACAGAATTGTTCAGACCTGGTCCTTGCCGGTCTTCGGCATAACATCCTGATTAATGTTACCGCAGACAAGGTCGTCAGACTGTTACCACCGCTGATCATCAGTGACGACGAAGCGGACCAGATTGTTGCGACAGTGACCGCCTTGATCCGGGAATTCATCGGGAGTTGACTGCTGTGGCGGCGAAACATTTTCTGACTATGCTGGATCTGGATCGGGAAGAATTGCTCGGACTGATCAGACGCGCGCAGCAGACCAAGCAGGAAGTAAGGCAGGGTATCCTCAAGCCAACCCTGCCGGGCCGGGTTATGGCAATGATCTTTGAAAAATCCTCGACCCGGACGCGGGTCTCATTTGAAACAGCGATCGTGCAACTCGGTGGACATGCAATTTTTTTGTCATCTGATGCCAGTCAACTGGGCAGGGGTGAACCACTTGAAGATACTGCCCGGGTCCTCTCCAAGATGGTTGATTGCGTTATAATACGGACCTTTGAACATGAGAAACTGGTCCGCTTTGCAAAGTATTCCGAGGTCCCGGTGATAAACGGTCTGTCTGATTCATTCCACCCCTGCCAGGTACTTGCTGATATGCAGACCTGGTTCGAATTCAGGGGTGACATCCAGGGCAAAAAAGTGGCATGGCTTGGTGATGGCAATAATATGTGTCACAGCTACATCCATGCCGCCCGCATATTCAATTTTTCGCTGGTAATAGCCTGCCCGGACAGTCATCGGCCTGATATGAATGTAGTGCAGGGGTCGAACGGGCATGTCGAGATCACAACAGACCCGCAAGCGGCGGCCAGAAACGCCGACCTGGTAGTGACTGATGTCTGGGCAAGTATGGGGCAGGAACAGGAGATCGAGGCAAGGGCAAAGATATTCAGTCCATACCAGGTGAACCAGGCATTGATGTCGCTCGCAGCGAAAGATGCATTGTTCATGCATTGCCTGCCCGCCCATCGAGGCGATGAGGTCACGGCCGAGGTACTGGAAGGTCCGCAAAGTGTCGTATGGGAAGAAGCAGGAAACCGGTTGCACTCACAAAAGGCGTTGCTGGAATTGTTGCTTGGAACGGGCCACTAGTTGTTCGTTACTCGTCGCTCGTTGCTAGTCGCTGGTCGCTGGTATAACATTCAAACTATATCTGGATGTATATAAAAGGCGCAAGCAATTATCTACCTCTTCACTAACGACCAGCAACGAGCGAGCAGCGACTTAAAATGCATTTCCTCCTAAGCAATGACGATGGCTACCAGGCCCCGGGTCTGGAAGCACTGGCCAGGGCCATCTCCACACTGGGCGAGATTACGGTGGTGGCACCGGACCGTGATCGCAGTGCAGCCAGTAATTCATTGACGCTGGATACTCCGCTGTCGGTCAGGACTGCACCAAACGGATTCCGTTATGTGAATGGCACGCCGACTGACTGTGTCCACCTGGCAATCACCGGACTGCTCGATCGTGAGCCGGACATGGTCATCAGCGGTATCAATGCAGGTGCAAATCTGGGTGATGATGTTCTGTATTCCGGCACGGTTGCCGCCGCGATGGAGGGCAGGTTCCTCGGCAGGCCGGCTGTCGCCGTGTCACTGGTGGGCACGGACCCGGTACATTATGAAGGTGCAGCAGTGCTGGTCGCCCGCCTGATTAAAAGCATGCTGACCCAGACCCTGCCCGCCGATTTATTATTGAATATCAATATACCTGATCTGGATTACAATGATTTGAAGCAGTGGGAAGTGACCCGCCTGGGTAAAAGACACAAATCGGAAGCATCGGTAAGAATGAAAGATCCAAAAGGAAGGGAAGTGTTCTGGATAGGGCCGGCCGGGCCCGGTAATGATGTGGGCCCCGGGACTGATTTTCACGCAATCAGAAACGGTAATATTTCAGTGACGCCGTTACTATTCGATTTGACCCGCTATGACATACTGGAAGATGCCACCGCCTGGATTACCCCCCTCACTATATAATGAACAGCGAGCATCAAGGTATCGGCATGACTTCACAGCGGGCGCGTAACCGCCTGGTTGAGCAGTTGAGTACGATGGGGATACAGTCAGATATTATACTTGAAGCTATCAGGAACACCCCCCGTCACATATTCGTGGACGAAGCCCTTTCCAGCCGGGCCTATGATAATACGGCGTTGCCAATCGGGTATAACCAGACGATTTCGCAACCGTATATTGTCGCCCGCATGACGGCAGCGCTGATTGAAAACAATAACGAGTTGCAGAATGTGCTGGAAATAGGCACCGGCTGCGGCTACCAGACCGTTATTCTGTCGAAATTTGCCAGACAGGTTTCAACCATAGAGCGGATTGATGCCTTGTTAAGCAAGGCCAGGGAGAAGTTCTACACATTGAAATGCAGGAACATCCGTGCCAGGAATGGTGATGGTAACCTGGGTTGGCCGGAACACGCCCCCTATGACGGTATTCTGGTTGCTGCGGCACCTGTAGGCGTTCCCAGGCAGTTAACGGAACAGTTATCCTTGAATGGCCGGCTGGTAATCCCGGTAGGCAAGATCGGAGAGCAGTCGTTACTGCTGATTACGCGGACAGAAAACGGACTGACCGAGAAGCGACTGGATTCAGTCAGCTTTGTACCCATGATGGAGGGTATTGGTTAACACTGAAGAATAACGATGGGGCATATATCGTATAAACAACTGATCATTGTAGTCGCTGTCACATCACTGTGCTCGTGTTCCACACCACAGGCGCCGGTAGACAGCCGACCCACAGACAGTGCATACAGGGCGGCACCCGTCTCCGGAAACAGCTATGAACCTGAACCTGTCAGCAAAGGGTTTCATCAGGTCGTCAGGGGTGACACACTCTATTCCATCTCCTGGCGTTATGGCCTGGACTACCGGGATATCGCCAACTGGAACAACATAAGCGGTAACTATGTGATCTATCCAGGCCAAAAGCTGCGTCTGCTATCTCCCGCCGGGGTAGTAACCCGGCCATTAAAAGAGGAGCCTGAAATCAAGGCCTATCCTCTCGGCGACCCCTCTGCGAAGCAGCCAGGTAATCCGAACCAGTTGATTTTAGAAGATGTGACACCCATACCCGGAACCGGCCCGCTTGAACCTCAACCCGTGAAAAGTGATCCGGTAAGGAGTGAACCTGTTAAACCTTTACCGGTACTGAATCAGGGCATGCTTGCATGGCAATGGCCGACCAGGGGCAAGGTCATTCGATCCAATTCACCGATAGCACAAAAAGGCCTGGACATTTCCGGTCGGGAAGGCCAGCAGGTCACGGCGGCCGCAGATGGTGTTGTGGTCTATAGCGGAAGTGGACTTTTGGGTTACGGTAAGCTTATTATCATCAAACATAACGAAACCTATCTGAGTGCTTATGCTCATAATCAGATGATACAGGTTAAGGAAGGTGACACGGTGAACTCTGGCCAGATAATCGGAACGATGGGCAAGGGGAACAAGGGCCAGCCATTGTTGCATTTCGAGATACGTAAGGATGGCAAACCGGTGGATCCGTTACAGTATCTGCCGGCCACATGATACTCGATTGAAAATATGCCTGATAAAAAGCGGCCAGCAGATGACAGTAATGATGAACCGGCATTGCAGGAGGGGGACGAGCCGTTTGCAGCAGACGATCTGGAAGAACCGGAAGAACTGAGCGAAACCGATGTTGCCAGTGAACCGGAATTGCCCCCGGATCTGGATACCGAAATCAGGGCGAGGACGCTGACAGAGGGGGACCTGGATGCGACACGGATGTATCTGAACGAAATCGGCTTTTCCGCCTTATTGACCGCCGAACAGGAGGTATATTACTCCCGCAAGGCCTTGCAAGGCGATGAGGCCTCAAGAAAACGCATGATTGAAGGCAATCTGCGCCTGGTAGTCAAGATCGCAAGACGCTATATGAACCGTGGTATGGCCCTGCTAGACCTGATCGAGGAGGGTAACCTGGGTCTGATGCGCGCAGTCGAAAAATTCAATCCTGAAAAAGGCTTCCGGTTTTCCACTTATGCGACCTGGTGGATACGTCAAACCATAGAACGTGGAATCATGAACCAGACCAGGACAGTCAGGCTGCCCATCCATGTCGTCAAGGAAATCAATATATATCTGCGCGCAGCACGCAAGCTTTCGCAAAAGCTGGATCGGGAACCTACACCGGAAGATGTGGCCGAGATGCTGGACCGACCCATTGAAGAGGTCAAGAAAATGCTCGGCCTGAATGAGCGGGTAAGCCCGGTAAGCAACCATAGCGCCTATGATCAGGACAAGTCGCTGCTTGATTCAATCCCGGATGCTCATAATCTGGATCCGTCCCTGCTCCTGCAGAATAGCGATGTCCAGAGACATATCGAAATCTGGTTAAACCAGCTGTCAGACAAGCAATGTGCCGTAGTAGAACGCCGGTTCGGCCTGCGCGGCAGGGACATAGCCACTCTGGAAGAGATCGGCGCTGAACTCGGGGTGACACGTGAACGTGTCAGGCAGATTCAGATAGAGGCAATCAAGCGGCTGCGACAGATGCTGAAAAGAGAGGGGTTTTCACTTGATGCGCTGTTTATGGAAAATTGAGCTGCCTATTCCGGATTGAGGCTGAGCAGGGCGGCTACCACCTTGCGACCTTCACTGGCGATGAAATTATAGGCACGACAGGCAGCGGCGGTGTCCATTATCTCGATTCCGATATTCCTGGACATGATGGAGGCAAGGATTTGCTGGTCCGGAAACCGGAGACGGCTGCCTGTCCCCAGCAAGACCAGTTCCGGTGCCAGTTCGAATATGCGGAGGAAATGTCCGGCGTTCAGTCCGCCCAGATTGCGCGGGGGCCAGTCTTCGATAGCCTGTTCGGGGCAGACAATAATACTGTTCTGGTACAGGACTTTGTTGATAATAATGCCTGCGTGGGAATAGGATTCAATGACGTTTCTGTTGGATGCGGGGGTATCAAGTTCGATTTTCATAGTGTTTTTACGCTAGTTGGCCGGTAGCGGATATTAACAATAATTAACGGGATATAGATAATGAAAATTATTCTACTGGGGCCTCCGGGTGCGGGGAAAGGTACGCAGGCAAACTTTATTAAACAGGAATTCAACATTCCCCAGATCTCAACCGGCGACATGTTACGGGCTGAAGTCAGGACGGGAACTCAACGGGGTATTGAACTTAAAAAGATCATGGATGCGGGTGAACTGGTCTCCGATGAACTGATCCTGAACATCATCAAGGCACGCATAACGGCGGATGATTGCCGGAATGGATATCTGTTTGACGGGTTCCCACGTACCGTCGCCCAGGCTGATGGCATGCTGACAAATAATATCAAAGTCGAGTATGTGGTCGAGTTATGGGTAGAGGACGCTGAGATCATCCGTCGATTGAGTGGCCGACGTATCCACCCACAGTCAGGCCGTTCCTATCATGTACTTTTCAATCCACCAAAACAGCAAGGCAAGGATGATGTGACGGGGGAAGCGTTGATCCAGCGTGATGATGATAGAGAGGAAACTGTCAGGAAACGGCTGCAGATATACCATACGCAGACATCCCCGCTGATTAGTTATTACAGGCAACGGGCAGGAAACTCGGGGCCTGTTGCCCTGAAATATTATCGTATAACGAGTAATGCGGGAGTCAAGCAGATACGTGACGAGATAATTTTGAAACTAAATAGCGGTCATTGATTTTAAAAATACAGAGCTGAACTTTGATCAGCAAGCTTGAAATTGCATGTTTATCGTTGTGTTATTCAGACATGAATACTCTCTCTAATGTTGTATGCAAAATGGATACGAAAGGATCTCTTTTCCTGATTTTTTTGAAAAAGTGCAAAAAAAAATTAGAAAAATTTAAAAACACTACTATAATAGACTTCGAGTTGTAGTTTTTGTGTTGTTGTTTAGTTGTAAATGTTGTTTATATTTTCATCCAACAATGTCATAGAGGAGTTAATGTTATGGTTAAGAAGAAAGCAACCAAGAAGAAAGTAGCAAAGAAAAAAGCAACCAAGAAAAAAGCAACCAAGAAAAAAGCAACAAAAAAATAAGCACTCGTTAGTGACTCCACTCCAGTATATAAAGGATAAAAGGCAGGAAGCCAGAGCGGAGATAAAAGCGAGGAGAGAGAAGCTTCAGGTTGTTGTACAGAAAATAGTAAAAAAATCTGAAAATCAATAAGTTAGGTGACTCTCTCGGAACAATTTAAGGCCCCGTACTAGCGGGGCCTTTTTTATTTCTGTTAGAAAAGTGGAACAACTAAACGCGCATTTTTTCCAATGTCCATGAAGAAAAAATCATCGGGAAAATCATCCACAAGATCATCAGTACGATCAGGAACAATCACGTGGTCACTGTTCCGGATCATGCAGATTGTGATCATCGTTATCTCTGTCTGCTCTGCATATATTGTGTGGCTCGACTATCGTATCTATACCGAATTCGGGGGACGTAAATGGACCATACCTGCCCGGGTCTATGCGAGGCCGCAGGACGTCTATATAGGTCAAATTGATGCGATTGGGCTGTTGGACAGGGCATTGAGGGTAAAAAATTACCGTATAGGGCCGGTTTTGTCCGAACCAGGGCAGTTCAGGCGTATAGCGACCGGATATGAGATCTATCTTCGGGCATTTGATTACTGGGATGGTCATGTCGCAGCGGACCGCTACCGGATCGAAATTGATGCAGGTGTGGTCACCAGGATTACCACAATCAATTCAGGTGTTACGGTGCCGGTGTTAAGACTGGAACCGGAACTGATAGGAAAGATTTATCCCGACCATAACGAAGACCGGACCCTGCTGGGCCCCGATGACGTACCCGCCTTCCTGATTAATGCGCTTATTGCTGTCGAAGATCAGCAGTTTTATACCCACTTCGGACTGGATATACGCGGAATCGCGCGGGCGTTCTGGGTCAATCTGCGTAATGTTGAATTGTCCCAGGGGGGCAGCACCTTGACACAGCAACTGGTCAAGAATTTTTTCCTGACCCAGGAACGTACCCTGTCGAGAAAACTGAACGAAATAATTATGGCGGTGTTGCTGGAACGGCGGTATGGAAAGGACGAGATACTGCAGGCCTATCTGAATGAAGTCTATCTTGGCCAGAATGGTGTACGAGGTGTGCATGGGTTTGGTAGCGCGGCCGAGTTCTATTTCAACAAACCACTGACTGAATTGCGTGAGGACCAACTTGCACTTCTGGCTGGTATGGTTCTGGGTGCATCGGTTTATAACCCCCGGCGTTACCCTGAGCGTGCGTTATCGCGGCGGAACCTGGTGTTGAAAATGATGACAGACGAGTCATATATAGATGAGCAGACTGCAGTATCGCTCCGCGACAGACCGCTGGATGTATCCGCTACACCGGGTGGAGCAGGTTCAAAATATCCTGCCTTTCTGGACCTGGCCAGACGGCAGTTATTGCTTGACTATAAATCGGACGACCTGAAAAACGAAGGTTTAAGAATCTATACAACACTGGATCCGGCTATCCAGGACAAACTGGATACGATAATAGACCGGCGTATTACCAGTCTGGAAAAACAGCGTGCGCTTGAGGCTGGTTCGCTGGAGTCCGCCACCGTTATCGTCAAACCTGTCAAGGGTGAAGTCGTGGCTATCAGCGGGGGCAGGCAACCGGAGCTGACAGGATTCAATCATGCGCTGGATGCGAAAAGACCAATAGGATCGCTGATAAAACCATTTATCTACCTGACTGCATTGTCGGATCCGGGACGTTTTAACCTGTTATCTGTGGTTGAAGACAATGCCATCAGACTGAAGCAGGCCGATGGGAGTATATGGCAACCGGACAACTATGATAAAACCTACCACGGGTCTGTCAGCCTGCTGGAAGCAATCGTAAATTCGTATAATCTGGCCACCGTGCATACAGGTATGCAGACCGGTATGGACAAGGTCATAAACACGCTCAAGCTTGCCGGGGTAAACGCGCCTCTGAATCCGTATCCATCCCTACTACTGGGTGCGGTTGATTTGTCTCCGTATGAGGTGACCCAGATGTATCAGACATTGGCAAACGGAGGTTATCGGGTAACACTGAATGCCATTCTTGAAGTGCTGAATAGTGAAGGTGAACCATTGCAACGTCACCAGCTGGATATGGTGCCGGCGCTGGAACCTGAACCCGTGTTTCTGGTTAATTATTTATTGACCAGGGTCACCGATCTCGGAACGGCACGGCAACTATCCGCTTATCCCGGTCTCGGTATGACCCTGGCGGGAAAAACCGGGACGACCAACGAGTCCAGGGACAGCTGGTTTGCGGGTTATGGTGATGATTTGTTGACTGTCACCTGGCTTGGACGGGATGATAACCGGCCAACACCCTTTACCGGGGCCAGCGGGGCCATGCAAATCTGGGCGGAGATCATGAGTGCGATACCGGTGCGACCGCTGACCCTGTCCAGTCCGGAATCGGTTGCATGGACTGAAGATATCCGTTTGCAATTTGAGGACACCTGTATTCAGATGGGCAGTATCCCCTATATAGGACAATACCCTGCCAGGAATAGCCTGTTCTGCCAGCCGATTAACGCAGATAAACCAGGGTTCTGGCCATTCAGATGATTACAACACTACTCGAACGCGCACGTTTGTCAATATTGGCACTGTCATTGTTCTGGCTCAGTGGATGTACCAGTATGCTCAGTCAATCCGGCACCGGTGTGCCGGTGGTGGACGGGACTGATTTACCACAATCCGTCCCGGAAGACGTTGCGCTTGGTCCTCAGGTCCAGCCTGAACAGTACAGTCGTCCAGGCCCGCTGCCGTCATCGGTCAACCCGATCATCGAGCAAAGTCTGCCAGCGAGCAGCCCCGCAGTAATTGCATTGTTAAATAATGCAGAAAAGGAAAGCCAGGCCGGCAGGAACGATCATGCGGCGGCTTCGATTGAAAGGGCATTGGGTCTGGAACCGCAAAGTGCATTGCTGTGGTCCAGGCTCGCAGCCATACGGCTGGACCAGGGCAACTTGCAACAAGCTGTTGTGCTGGCCGGTAAATCCAATTCACTGTTACGCAACGACCGGAACCTGCAGTTTCAGAACTGGCGTATTATTGAACTGGCAAAAACCGGGATGGGGGACGTAAGCGGTGCAGCCGCTGCCAGACAGATGATAAGCAAACTGGCAAGTGGTCGCTGAATCACTGTAGTGACAACTGCCATAGAACAGTTGTCCAGCGCCGCCTGGGTACTTGATCAACCAACCTTAATTATCCAGCGAGGTAGTGCGAGTTCGCGTGATCCCGCTTGCTTGACATAACGGGAGACCGTTGCGTCACTGAAAAATCCTGTCTGTTGCAGCTGTCCAGCGGCAGCGCGAACCCAGCGGACATATTTTTCCCGGTTGAATTCTTCATTAGCTGCCAGCAATCCAAGCCTCCGCCATGCATTGGTGACAGTTTCGCGATTGTCCCAGATCCCGTTACGGTTCATATCGACAAACACTTCCTTTTCATCCAGAGGTTCGAGTCCGGTACCGGTGTATCCTGCGAATGCAGTCTCGCCAGCACCGTTTTCGGGCCAGGGATAATATATACCGAGAGGACAGGCCACTTCTGGATAGGCAATCGCGGGATACTCAATTACGCCGTCCTTGTCCAGATCACCAATCATGGTCCAGTCAGAATGTGAAGGCGTTACATCAGGGTTTCCCTCGACCATCGCGTCAAGCATATCGATCGTGCCGTCTATAACGAGAGACACATCAAGTATCCTGATCTTGCCCTTACGTCCATCGGCTAAGGACTCTCCTCCGTTGTGGCTCATTTGTCTGATTTCATAGATCCTGAATTTTGAAGCCAGGCCTTTTTCCATCAGGATCTTTGCGTTGTTACGTTTGTTGGCGAGATAGCTTTCAGTCATCCAGTCCAGCCGGTTGTTCTCATCAGAACGGACCCAGACCTTCGTATAGAGCTGGTGCGCGAGTTCAAGTTGCGGCCTGAATGCCTGCTTGTCCTCGTCCGAGGTCAGTAGTACGTCCTTGCCGTCCTTTATCACGACCGGTAGCCATAAAGCCGGTAGCGGAATCATCCATCAGAAAACCATCGTACACGGGGTTGCCGTTCGCAGCGGTATTCAATCCGGGTGTGTAATTGATGCTGCGGCCTATTCTGGCACCGGCGGAATGGCCATACAGATAGGTGCGTAATGGTTCCTTGCCCAGGCGTTTTTTTATTGCGGCCTTGGCGACGGCGGTAAAGTCCAGGATGATAGAGGCATTATCATTAAAGGCGGCCCAGTCAACCACGGTTCCGTTATCCAGTGTGGCAATCACTTCGCCAATACCTTCCTCACTGGTTCGGAGAGTCACAGCCAGGGCATACCCTTTGGCCAACATCACCTTGTCAATCTTGTCAAATGCTGCAAGTGGATCAACCGGGTCAAGGTAGGCGTGCCACAGTTTCATCGAACCATTGCGGAATGAACGTCCCCTGCCATGCGCTGTGACCCACATTTTTCCGTTCCAGTCCTGGCGCGATTTCGGATAGACCAGCAGGATGCCTGAACCCCGGTTTCTTTCATACTGTGCTACTGCAAGGTGGCGTTTGGACACGTTACCGGACTGCGGGAAGATCAGATCAGGTCCGTTGGTCAGATATTCGTGGTGGCACCTTCTATCGTGACATAACCTTCGGCAGTCCCATTTATCCCCATATCAACACGTACGTAATCGCGGTCGTTAAATTTAAATTCGATTTCGTGCATCAAACAGGATTCCGGTCCGACCAGCGTGTCACCGGCCTTGCGCAGGGCGGGCAGATAATTATCGCAGGAGTCATAATCGGCATCGCGGGCACTGGCAATATTGCCCGACAGCAGACAGATTAAGATGCTGATGACAGCCAGACAGCAATTTCCGGAATTCGTAATCGTCATTATTAAATACTCCTATTTCTCAATCAGATGGAGACCTTGCGAAAGTTCAAACTGTGGGCAATGAAACCAGAGTTACTGCTGTTCCCCCAGACGATATCGTACAGGGGGGAGGTAATACTCCGTAAACCAGGCTACGCCGTTCAGGACCAGCTGAATCGGTGACTCATCAGCACAGATTTATTGTCTGTTTACGCCGTATCTGTCCGGGGTTTTCGGGAAAAAGAACAGGATCCATAAGTCCATGCCAGATCCAGTTGCTCGTGTACTGCAATACCCGCTTTCTGTTTTAATTGAGCGAGAAATTTTTCCGGTTGCGAGAGGGTTTCCCAGACAGATGGCAGAAAGGTCGCCTTGCGTGTGTCCTTGGCAATGATCAGTCCATGAATGCCCGGCTGTAACCGGTCCAGAAGTGACTGTTCCGAATTAAATTCCAGTTCTGATTTTTCAGTCAGCACGGAGATACCCAGATCGATCCGGTCAAATTCCGTCCGGGTCAGTTGCGGAAATCGAGGGTCACGGAAGGCGGCATTGTAGGCATTGATGGCCACGCTTGATGCCAGCGGTGAGCCTGGCTCGGTCGTGCCAATGCAACCTCGCAATCTGCCATTGAGTAACAGGGTGACAAATACTGCAGAAGGTACCTGTAGTGCTGCAGGGAGCAGACGCAAGTCAGGTATATGCGCGTTGTCATGCCTGAATCCGTTTTCAATACTGTTTATCGCGATATCAATCAGCATTTGCTGGCGCTGCTTCTGGATAATTGTGGCTGCGCGTAACGCATATGCACCATAGCCGACTACACGATCACGCTTGCCTGCAGTATCACCTGAGTTTCTGACGTCGAGTATTTCGAGTTCCAGGTTCTTTTGCCTGGCAATCTGTAGCAGGCCGTGCATCGGTCTGCTGCCGCACGCACGATCCGGGCCGAATTTATCATACTGCAGTGACTGGATATATCTGGAGGTCTCGTCGTCCAGCGATTTCGCGGTAGCATAATCGTGGTAATGACTCAGATCAGAACTGACCACAATCAGCGTTTCATTACCACCCCAGACTGCCTGCAATAACTCCGTCACCTGATTTACAGCGATATCACCGACCAGCAAAGGCAGGACCGTAAACTGATCAAGTACCGATTGCAGGAAGGGCAGATGGACTTCAAGGCTGTGTTCCTGGGCAAAGGCCTGGTCCATATACGAGACCTGCGGAAATCCGACTACGCGTTCCCTTAATTCCCTGTCGACCTCGACCATGCCGAGCGGTGTGGCAAAACGGTCGGCATGGGATACGGCGATGCCTTGCAGGTATACCCGGTGTGCCGGACCGAGCAGTACGACGCGTTTTATCTTTTGCCTTACCGATTTCAAAGTAGCATATGCAGAAGCGGCGATGGCGCCTGAATATATATAGCCTGCATGTGGTGCTATCAGTGCTTTCGGAGGATCCAGGTCAATATCACCAGTGGCCTGATCGAGCAACTTTCTTATCAGCTTGCGCAGCTCGGCCGGATCTTCCGGATAAAATAATCCGGCCACAGCGGCTTGCTTGATCTGGTTTGCCAACTCGGTCAACCGTATATTTGAATGTATGGT
>JBCKWF010000002.1:0-43052 GCA_038922895.1 Gammaproteobacteria bacterium | reverse complement strand
TCAAGGGGATATATCCGGGTGATAACCAGGAATCTGAATCGATCAAGACTGATACCGGTAACGGTGAGCTGCCTGTTGCTGGCAGTGACTTCGCTGACGGTACTCTCGGATCAGGTCCAGGTACAAAAACTGATAGCTGACGGAAACCTGCAAGAAGCGTTGAGCCTGACCAACAGTGAACTTGCAAAGGACAGCCAAAACCTCAGCTACCAGTTCCTGAAAGGCCTGATCCTGACTAGGCAGGAGAAGCTGGAACTTGCCCGGGAAGTATTTGTTGGTATAACCCGCAGTCATCCGGAGCTGCCGGAACCTTACAACAATCTTGCAGTGATTTATGCCTCAATGGGAGATTTTGACAAGGCCAGGCAGGCGCTGGAGCAGGCAATTAATACGCATCCTGCCTATGCTACCGCGCATGAAAACCTCGGCGATATCTATGCGAAGCTCGCCAGTCAGGCCTATAACCAGGCACTCGAACTGGACAAGGAAAATAATACAGCAAAGACAAAACTGTCACTCGTAAACGAACTTTTTTCGGTGCCGCAGGCTGGCAGTGAACTACCTGTCCAGCTTGCTGACACAGCGGTAGGTGAGAACAGACAGCAGCAACTTAGGGAAAGGCAAGAGACTGAACAGAGGGTAGCGGAACAGCAGCAGCTTAAGGAACAGCAGGAGTCTGAACGGAAGCTGGCGGAACAGCAGCAGCTCAGGGGACAGCAGCAGACTGAACAGAAGCTGGCGGAACAGCAGCAGCTCAGGGAACAGCAGCAGCTCAGGGAACAGCAGCAGCTCAGGGAACAGCAGGAGGCTGAGCGGAAGCTGACAGAACAGCAGCAGCTTAAATCGCAGGATGAGCAACAAATTGTGTCGGCAGTCAAGCAAGGTGTGATTGATTGGTCGCTGGCGTGGTCGGCACGGGATATAAATGCCTATCTATCCTTATATGCCAATGACTTTACCCCTCCGGATGGCAGAACCACAGAGCAGTGGCGAATGTTGCGGCAAAAACGGCTTGGTCAGTCGGGCGTTATCAAGGTGACGATCGCGGATCTGGTTGTGGAAATGCTTGGTCCTGAACATGCACAGGCAACCTTTACCCAAAATTACCAGTCTGATATTTACACCGATCGGGTCAAGAAAACACTGCTGCTAAAACTGGATAATAATAAATGGTTGATTACCGAGGAGCAGACGAGGTAACCGACATGCAACGACTGAAGATTTATATGCCAGGTTTTCATATTATCGGCCTTTTGCTGTTTTGTATGACATTGCAGGCGGCTGAAACTGTTGCGAATTCTATCGGGCTGGATCAGCTGGATTCCAGTCACGAAAAAATATTGATCAGTGCACTGGAAAGTATTGGCCAGGGAGATATCGACAGTGCGATGACCAGTCTCGGTCTGGTTGTGAAGGCCTATCCAAATTACAGATTGGCCCAACTGGTCTATGCAGATCTGCTGATGGCAAAAAGCCGTCCAATCAGGGATTTTGGCAATTTTCAGTCTGCGCCTTATGAACAGATAGCTGGCCTGCTTGATGAAGCAAAAGCGCGCTGGCAGTATCACCAGGCCCTGCCACCATCGCAAAGCTTACCGGCTTCAATGGTCAAACTGAGCGAAAACCAGAAGTACGCTGTTATCGTCGATATGAAGGTATCCAGGTTATACGTATATAAAAATCACAATGGTATACCGGAACTGGTTTACGACTTTTATGCGACTATAGGCAAGAATGGAACGCGCAAGTTTGCCGAAGGCGATCAGAAGACCCCCGTAGGTGTCTATTTTGTTACCGGTTTTATTGACCCTGAAAAGCTGCCGGACTTTTATGGTGCAGGTGCCTTCCCGATCGATTATCCGAATGTATGGGACAAGCGTTATGGCCGTACCGGTTCCGGTATCTGGTTACATGGTACACCAAGCTATACACTGAACCGGCCGCCACGCGACAGTGACGGTTGCGTCATTCTGAGCAACCGCAATCTGGAATTGATCGCGCCCTATCTGGAGGGTAATACGCCGGTGATCCTGTCTGAAAGCATCGAGTGGGTTGACAAAAAAGACTGGTTGAAACGGCAGGGTGATTACGCTGCCCTGGTTGAACAATGGCGGAAAGACTGGGAAAGCCGGGATCCGGACCTTTATCTGAGTCACTATTCTCCCGAATATTCCGGCTTGGGTATGGATTATTACAACTGGGTTAATTACAAGCAGCGGGTAAATCCGTCCAAGCAATATATCAAGGTCGGTATCACGGAAAAAAGTATCTTTTTATATCCCGGTGAACAGGGTCTGATTGTTGTCACCTTCAGGCAGAAATACCAGAGCGATAACCTGATCAAGGATTTCATCAAGCGCCAGTACTGGCATATGGAAAAAGACGGTCAGTGGCGAATTGTCTATGAGGGATCGGTTTCCTGAGCAACTGTTTCCTGTGCGGGTACGTTGCGCGTAAGCCATCTGACCAGGTCCCGCCAGATATCAGATACTTCAGCAGGTGAGGGCATAATTCCCGCGTAGGGTAGTTCTATCGTTACAACCGGAATGTCTTTCTGAATCCCTGCATAATTACCGAGCGAACCCGGAAACGTTCCCAGCAGGTTCAGGTATAAACGTCCCAGTTTGTAGGGACCACCCTGGGGACCATCATAATCCACAACACCATGAGGGGCATGGACCGAGACGATCACATCGGGGTCAAACTTTTCTATTTCATCCACCAGCCATGCTGTCTCAGGTTCACTGGCAGCATCCGCTCCCGGATAATGTCTTGGATTGCTGTCTGTCTTGTCTGTCCAGTATTTCAGCGCGGTTTCATTCCAGTCCGGTGTAGGAAAATTCCGGTTTATGTCTACACCGTTCGCATTGGTACGGGTCGACTTCTCCATTAGCAGGCCATCAGGGTTGACCAGAGGGACGATATGCCAGTGAAACAGGCCGGAGTGAAACTGGTCCAGAGTGTGCAACCATTTGAATACGATACTGACAGATGAATATTCATCTCCATGTACTCCGCCCAGCAGCAGGACCCTGCCTTGCGGGATTTTGTTGGCGAGAGGGGCATATTCCTTGAACAGGATAGGAGTATTGGTAGCGGAGGCAGCGCCGGTCAGATTGAGGTCAAGTGTAATACATTCGTCGTAACTGACACTGCCGAGCTTGTCGTCGATTTTGCGGCATAGAGTATCTATAGATTGATTGCCATCAAGCCGGGCCGGGACATCGGCCTGCATAGGGATAGTTTCATTGTCGGTGGCGCCGCTGGTTGTTACAGGCTGTTCGCTGCTGATAGATTCCGCCGCGGGTTCCTTTACATCAGAGGATTCCACCGGGGCAGCGGCCTGCTCGTCTGTTTGGGCCGAAATTACAGGGGGTAACAGCAATGACAGCAGCAACAGGTAAGCAATAATGGATTGTCTGGCAGTAGTCATAAATAATTTAAACATATCCCCGCATATATAGTTAGTCCAACCCAGTGATTGTTGAGAAACGCCTTGAAACATCCTTCCGGAGTCCTGTGCCTGATTAAATACTGGTGATAAATCATCAGTGCCGCAGCCGGAACCAGAAAACTATAATAAGGCATTTCCGCCTTGATTTGTATGCCAATGATGATCAATACGGCCAGCAACATCGTTTGCAGGATACCGATTATCAATGTGTCCGCGTCATCAAATAAAATCGCAGTTGATTTTATGCCGACCTTGAGATCGTCTTCCCTGTCAACCATCGCATAGATGGTATCGTAGATAACGCTCCAGAGTATATTTGCAATAAACAATAACCAGGCAATATTCGGAATGGAACCTGTCTGTGCTGCGAATGCCATCGGTATACCCCAGCTGAATGCGAGGCCTAGGAAGAATTGCGGTATGTAGGTATAACGTTTCATTAACGGGTAGATTACTGCCAGAGGAATGGCAACAAATGACAGCAACACAGTAAACTGATTTGTAGTCAATACCAGCAGAAATGCTGCAAGTAATAATACGCAAGCGACCAGCAGTGCCTCGGTTGGCTTGATAATCCCGGTAGCCAGCGGACGCTGTGAAGTGCGCCTGACATGCACATCGTATTTGCGGTCCGCCATATCATTAAATACGCAACCTGCGGATCGTGTCAGTATGACTCCCAGTGTGAAAACCAGGAACAGGTGCAATGTCGGGTGTCCTTCTGCCGCAATCCAGACCGCCCACAGGGTCGGCCATAACAGCAGCAATATCCCGACAGGTTTGTCCAGCCGGGTCAGATTGACATAAAGTAACGGGCGTTTTCTGACCGCCGGCCAGTATTGTGAAATCCAGGCCCGCAACTCCTGCATGCATTTCCGGAACAGTATTAGCGTCTTGTCTGCAAGCTCGAGCAAAAAGGTATGCAACTGACGGGAATACAATAACAAGCGTTGCCTTATCACAGGCCAGTTGGTGGCGATCCATTGTTGTAATTTGCCGGCCAGGATCCCTGCATGATTTTTCGTGGTTTTGAATATTTTGTCAAGCAGGGAAAGGGCATTCAGATAGCAGGTGCGCAATAACTGCAATGGGACCTTGTCTTTAATATTATTCAGCATTGCTGTCAGCGGCATGTCCTGTCTATACGTTCCCATACTCGATACGGTTTGACAACCATCTGTTCATCAGTTTTTTGGATTGTCCCGGATTGTCCCTGAGCATTTTATCAGCAATTCTGCGGATACCCGGCAGAAATCGTGCATCCCGGATCAGATTGGCAATGCGCATTTGTGGCAATCCGGTCTGGCGGGTCCCGAGTAAATCGCCAGGCCCTCTCAGTTCCAGGTCCTTTTCTGCAATGATAAAACCGTCGGTATGATTGCGCATGACTTCAAGTCGGGCCCGCGCCTGCTCTGACAGGGGCGACTGGTATAATAATACACAGACACTTTTGGCCTTGCCGCGTCCGACCCGTCCGCGCAGTTGATGCAATTGGGCCAGTCCCATCCGTTCCGGGTTTTCGATCACCATCAGGCTGGCATTGGGTACGTCGACACCGACTTCTATGACGGTGGTTGCAACCAGCAGATTGATCCTGCCGTCCTTGAACGATTGCATTACCTGTTGCTTTTCCTGACTGCGCAAGCGGCCGTGGATCAGTCCTGTCGTCAGGTGCGGAAGCATTTCGCCAAGATATTCAAAGGTTTTGACGGCGGCCTGGTGCTGCAGCACGTCCGATTCCTCAATCAACGGGCAGACCCAGTATACCTGGCGGCCTTGGTTGCAGACCCGGGTAATCCGTTCGGTGATTTCGTCACGTTTCTGGTTGGAAAGGACCACAGTCGTGATAGTTTGTCTGCCAGGGGGCAACTCATCAATCGTGGAAACATCCAGTTCAGCAAACAATGACATCGCCAGCGTACGCGGAATCGGGGTCGCAGTCATGACCAGTTGGTGTGGTCTGTGATTATCATTATTGCCTTTTTCCATCAGTGACAGGCGTTGATGCACGCCAAAACGGTGTTGTTCATCAATGATGACCAGGCCCAGCTTGCCAAAATCCGTGCCCTCCTGAAACAGCGCATGCGTACCGACCACCAGCAACGGCTTGCCGGAGGCGATCAGTTCGTTGGTCTTTTTACGTATCCCGGCCTTCAGTTTGCCGGTAAGCAGCACGACAGTAAGATCAAGTCTGGACAGCCATTGTTGCAGGTTGTAGTAATGCTGATCTGCAAGTAATTCCGTTGGTGCCATTATGGCAACCTGAAAGCCTGCGGTAATCACCCGGATAGCACTGAGCGCAGCGATTACGGTTTTACCGGATCCGACATCACCCTGAATCAACCTGAGCATTGGCACATCCTTGTCCAGATCCTGATTGATTTCATCCAGTACCCGGTTCTGCGCATTGGTCAATTTGAAGGGCAGGTTATGCAGAAATGTATCAGCCGGCGTATGACTGGTATGTCGCAGGCTGCAGGCACTTGCTTGTTGTATCTGCCGGCGTAATTGTCGCAGACTGATCTGGTGTGCGAGCAGTTCTTCATATATCAGGCGTTGTTGTGCCGGATGCAGGCCTGCCCTGAGTAATTCCACATCGGCATCGGCAGGCGGGTTGTGCAGGAACCGTAGCGAGTCACGCAACAGAGGCATGCGCTGACTTGTAGTAATCTCCGCGGGGATTAATTCTTCCAGTACGGCTGGATTACGTTCAAGTACGGCCAGGGCCTGTCCGGCCAGTTTGCGTAACCGGGTCTGGGCGAGTCCTTCGGTGGCCGGGTATATCGGGGTCAGGGTTTTTTCGAGTGTGTCCTGTGCATTCGCGCTGATAAACTGATATTCCGGGTGTATCATTTCGAGACCGTTGCTTCCGGCCCTGATCTGGCCCCAACAGCGCAACAGCGTCCCGTCTTTCAGACCGGCACGCTGGGACTGGCTGAAATGAAAAAACCGCAAACTGAGTATACCTGTTCCATCATTCAGCAGGCACAGCAATGAGCGTTTTCTGCCGTATTTGATCTGGGTCAGTTCAACCTTGCCCTGGATACAGACTTCCTGTCCGGGCAGCAGGCTGTGTACAGCTACGATGCGGGTCCGGTCAACATACCGGGAGGGAAGATGCAGCAACAGATCCTGTATTGTTCTGATACCGAGATTGTGTAAACGGGTTTCCAGACCTGGCCCGACACCGGCAAGCGCGGTCACCGGGGAAATAAGATGCTGGGCAGCACGCATTACGCGATAATACAGCTCAAGCTTCCAGAACCTATCTCAAAATCAAGCGAGCGCAGGCGGCCAGGATTGCTCCTGGCAATCCTACTGCATTTCCGCCATCCATGGCGGTCAGACAAGGCAAAAATGGACGATGAAGCGGACGCCTGCATGGATGCAGGCGGTACGATTCCATGGATGGAATCGGTAGGGTCGAGTCTGGACGCCTACACGGATGTAGGCGGTAGAAAACGTCCGGAACAAGTTTTCGAACAGAGACCGAGAGCGAAGCACGACTCCAGGGATGGAGGAGGTAGAAAAGCGTCTGGAACAGCTTTCGAGGACGCCCGAAGTAAGAAGCGGAGTTTACACGACAGTTTGCCGCTTCGCAGCCACGCATTTTCGAGTTCACTATTAACACAGTATCATTAATTAGTCGCAGCGTGTTGAGATAGGTTCTAGATAGAGGACACCGTCAATTTCTACCTTGGCGCCTTTGGGCAGACTGGAGATACCGATAACCGCTCGTGCAGGATAAGCTTGCTGAAACAACTCTGCCATTACTTCATTGACAACAGAAAAGTTGCCGAGGTCCGTCAGATAGACATTCAGCTTGACCACATCGGCAAGGGATCCGCCTGCGGCGGCTGCAACGGCGGAGAGATTGGCAAATACCTGCCGTACCTGTGCGTGGATTTGCTCACTGACTATTTCTCCGCTGGCGGGATCCAGCGGTATCTGTCCGGACAGCCAGACTGTATTTCCCGCCCTGATTGCCTGCGAATAGGTACCTATAGCGCGTGGGGCCTGGTTACTTGTAATTATCTTGCGAGTCATGGTATTCCTGTAGTTATTATACGGGACTGGTCAGCGTCTGGATATTTTTGCGACATTATTGATATTACGGACCTTACGCAAAATCCTGGCCAGATGGATCCTGTCCCTGACCTCAATGACAAATTTCAGTGTGGTATATCTGTCGTCCCGGTCTTTCATTTCCACATGCACGATGTTTGCCTGTTCCTCGGAAATGGCCGATGCGAGTTTCGCAAGCACGCCGCGCTGATTGGTCACATCAATCGTGATATTGGTCTGGAAACTGCCGGCTATTCCGGATCCCCATTGTACATTAATCCACTTTTCCGGATGATTACGGAATTCCGTCACGTTCGGACACGACTGATGATGGATCACAATCCCGCGTCCAGCCGTTACAAACCCGAGTATCTTGTCTCCGGGTATCGGCAGGCAGCATTTGGGAAAATTGACGACCATTCCTTCTGTGCCCCGGATCAACAGCGGATAATTGTCATTTCTTTCCGTTTTTGCCTGCTTGTCCCCGGAGTCCGGGTTTTCAATCAGTTGACGGGCAATCAGTCTGGCAATCCTGTTACCCAGGCCCACATCCTTTAACAAGGCCTGTTCGTTTTCCAGATGATATTCAGCCAGGACTTTTTGCATGCGTAGTGGATCAATATCATCATATTTAATGGAGAATACTTTCAGCTCCCGAATCAGCAGGCGTCTACCCAATGAGATTGCTTCACTGGTTTTCAGATTTTTCAGGTAATGCCTGATAGTCGATCGTGCCTTTGCAGTGACGGCAAAATTCAGCCAGGCCGGGTCGGGTCTGGCACCGGGTGCATTGATGATTTCGACAGTCTGGCCACTGATCAGCAGTGTGCCGAGTGGTGCTAGTCTTCTGTTGATACGGGCCCCCACGCAGCGGTTACCGACATCGGTATGGATCGCATAGGCAAAGTCGACAGCAGTCGAGCCTTTAGGCAGTTCAACGATCTTACCTTTCGGGGTAAAGATATATACCGAGTCCGGAAATAAATCGACCTTGACGTTCTCGAGGAACTCCTGCGAGTTGCCTGCGGTAGTTTGCATATCGATGATATTTTTCAGCCATTCCCTCGCGCGCTTCTGGGCAGTCTTGTGTTCATTTGAACTGCCAGTTTTATATAGCCAGTGAGCGGCAATGCCGGCCTCCGCCACATCATTCATTTCATTCGTGCGGATCTGGACCTCGATTGGGACGCCGAACGGTCCGAACAGCACAGTGTGCAATGACTGGTATCCATTGGCTTTCGGTATGGCAATGTAGTCCTTGAACCTGCCGGGTACAGGCTTGTACAGGTTATGTACTGTCCCGAGTACACGGTAACATGTCTCGACACTGTCCACGATCAGGCGATAGGCATAAACATCATAGACTTCGTTAAATGAGAGCCTGTTTTTTTTCATCTTCAGATAGATACCGTAAAGATGTTTTTCCCGGCCGAGGATCCGCGTATGGATCTTTTCCTGACGCAGCCTGCGTTTCAGTGCATTTCTGATTTTGTTGATGACTTCTTTACGGTTGCCCCGGGCCTTCACTACCTGTTTTTCGAGTATGCGATACCGCAGCGGATACAGTGTCATGAAACCGAGTTCTTCCAGTTCGAGGCGGATATTATTAATACCGAGGCGTTGCGCTATCGGTGCATATATCTCCAGAGTTTCACGCGCAATGCGCCGCCGTTTGTCCGGATGCAGTGCACCCAGCGTACGCATATTATGCAGGCGATCTGCCAGTTTCACGAGTATGACCCGGATATCCTGACTCATGGCCATCAGCATTTTCTGGAAATTCTGTGCCTGGGCCTCGGCATGACTGTCAAATTCAATCCGGGTCAGTTTGCTGACGCCATCTACCAGTTCCGCGATTTCCTTGCCGAACAGTTTGCTGATTTCTGCCTTGGCGGTGTCTGTATCTTCAATCACATCATGCAGGATGGCTGCAGACAGTGTCTGGTAATCCATGTGCATGTCCGAAAGAATACGGGCGACTTCCAGTGGGTGATGTATATAGGGTTCACCGCTTTTACGGTGCTGACCCTCATGCGCTTTTGAACCTAATTCATAGGCGCGACGCATAATCGCTACCTCGTTTGCGGGCAGGTAGCTGCGTGTGAGTTTTTCAAGATCACTGATGCTAATCATGGACTAATTGTAACGCAGCAGCGGACAGGCTGCAGGCATGATTTGACTGATTACGGCCCTAAAGTGAATCGCGCCAACCATTCCTGATGGAATGGTTGGCGGGTTGCAGACTAGCTGTGTGGGAAAAAACCAAGATCGGCGTCGTCGCGGGCGCCAGGTCTCAATTTTTCAACATTCTCGCTGGTTACCAGGCCATTGGCGATTTCACGTAGCGCAATGACCGTCGGCTTGTCCCCGTCCTCGGGCACGAGGGCATCGGCTCCCATTGCAAGCTGGCGGGCACGTTTGCTGGCGAGTATTACCAGATCATAGCGATTGTCGACATTATTCATGCAATCTTCGACAGTTAATCTGGCCATTTTTAATCCTCGGGTATATGGGTAGTAGGGCGGGTATTTTACTCAATTTTCGCCCTCGTTCAACAACTGGTTTACAAACTTGTCGTAATAGGCCTTTTGCTGCGGATAACCAAGTTTCATCGCACGGATTATTGTAATTAACTCCTGTAATGCCGCGTCAAATTTGTCATTTATCACCAGAAAATCATAGTCCCGGTAATGAGTTATCTCGTTTCTGGCCTCCAGCATACGCCTGTCCACGTTTTCTGAATTATCGCCCCGGCCGACCAGGCGCGACTCCAAAGTACTGTATGAAGGTGGCAGGACGAATATATTCACGGTATTGGCAATCTGCTTCCTGACCTGTTCTGCGCCTTGCCAGTCGATTTCCAGAATAATGTCCTTGCCTTCAGACATCTGTTTTTCAACCCACGGCCGCGAAGTCCCGTAATAATGATCGAATACCTTGGCGTATTCCAGGAACTGGCCTGCCTTGACCAGAGACAAAAAGCTTTTCTGGTCGACAAAGTGATAGTCAATACCGTCTTTCTCGTAGGGTCGTCTCTGCCTGGTTGTATGCGAGATTGAAACATATAGGACCGGCATCATCTCGATTAGCGATCGTACCAGTGAAGTTTTGCCCGCCCCGGAAGGTGCAGAGATAACAAACAGGTTGCCAGCTTTAGTAGTCATTTTTTTGCCAGGGTTATTCTATATTCTGGATTTGTTCACGCATCTGTTCGATTAGTACCTTCAGTTCGACCGATGCACCGGTTGTATCAGAGTGTACGGATTTTGAAGACAAGGTATTTGCTTCACGGTTCATTTCCTGCATCAAAAAATCCAGACGTCGGCCGATCGGTTCGTTCTGGTCCAGCACCCGTCTTACCTCGGCCACATGTGTCTCGAGTCTGTCCAGTTCTTCTGACACATCCATTTTCTGGGCCAGCAACAATAGTTCCTGTTCCAGTCGCGTATTATCCGGCTCTGCGAGAAGTTCCTTTACTCGCTGCTGATAGCGTACACGAATGCCGGCTGTGATTTCGGGCAACCTGCGCCTTATAAAGCCAATCTGTATATCGATGCCGGCACATCTATCCAGTATCATCTCGCGGATTTTTGTGCCTTCGCGGTTCCTGGTCTCGATCAGCGAATCCAGCGTTCTCGTCAACAAGCCCCGGATCTGTTTGCTGAGCGCATCAATATCGACAGGTTCGCGATTGATAACACCAGGCCAGCGCAAAATATCCAGAGGATTTACGGGTTGCGGATGCTCAATTGGCAGGCTGTTGGCTGCCTGGATCAGTTTTGCCGCCAGTTCAATGTTTAGCGGCAAGTCCGCCATATTTGTATTGCTGGTATCAATCCGCAAGGTGCAATCGACCTTGCCGCGACTGAGTCGTTCCTGGATGTTTGTACGGAACATGGTCTCAAGCGCGCGTAACTCATCCGGCAGCCGTATCGACATATCGAGGTAGCGGTGGTTGACTGTCCTGATTTCCAGGATCGCACTTCCCCGGTTGTCTGTTGTTTCAGCCCGGGCGAAAGCTGTCATGCTGGCCAGCATCGTTTCTGCTCCATATATATGTGATAACGGATTATAGGGTATTACAGGTATAATAAAACATAGCTTATAGGAGAATAATGAATGCGACCAAGTGGAAGAAAACCGGATGAACTGCGTGATATCAGGATTACCCGGGAATTCACCTGTCATGCCGAAGGTTCGGTTTTAATTGAATTCGGACGGACCAAGGTCATTTGTACGGCGACGCTCGAGTCGTCGGTCCCGTCCTTTTTGAAAGGACAGGGACGTGGCTGGGTAACAGCTGAATATGGAATGTTACCTCGTTCAACCAATCAACGTATGCGGCGTGAAGCTACTGCTAACAAGCAGGGCGGACGTACTATGGAGATCCAGCGTCTGATTGGCCGGTCCTTGCGGGCGGTCATTGATACGAAGGAACTTGGTGAGAATACCATCACCATCGATTGTGACGTTATCCAGGCCGATGGTGGCACCCGCACAGCGTCGATTACCGGTGGTTATGTGGCGATGGTCGAGGCCCTGCGCTATGCGCAGCGTGAAAAACTGATAAAGACCGATCCGCTGAAAGGCATGATTGCGTCGGTTTCGGTAGGTATCTGTAATGGCAAGCCGGTCCTGGATTTGGATTATAATGAAGACGTGGATGCACAGACCGACATGAATGTCGTTATGAATGATGCCGGTGATTTCATCGAGATCCAGGGGACAGCGGAAGGACATCCGTTCAGTCAGGATGAACTGAACACTATGTTGCTGCTGGCAAAGAACGGGATTAAGCAGCTGTTTGATTTCCAGAAACTTGCGTTGAACGGGTGACTCGTGCCCCAGCAGCAACAGGTTGTGCTTGCCAGCGGTAATTCAGGCAAGCTGCGTGAGATAGGAGAGATCCTTGCCGGTATCGGCATCGTACTGATACCACAATCCCGCTTTAATGTGCCGGTTGTGGCCGAGACAGGGCTCAGTTATGTGGAAAATGCGCTATTGAAGGCCAGGGCTGCAGCAGCAGTTTCCGGCTTAGCGGCAATTGCGGATGATTCCGGTATTGAAGTCGATGTTTTGAAAGGTGCGCCTGGCCTTTACTCCGCGCGGTATGCGGGAGAGTCTGCGACCGATCAGCAGAATCTGGAACTGTTACTGCACAATGTCAGGGCCACAGGTACACAGCAACCGCTTGCCAGATATCAGTGTGTTATCGTCTATCTTAAGCATGCAAACGATACTTCCCCGGTAATTGCTCAGGCAAGCTGGGAGGGTTGTCTGGTCTTCGAGCCGAGAGGTAATAATGGATTTGGTTACGACCCGGTTTTTCTTGTGCCGACACACGGCTGTACCTCCGCAGAACTTGCACCGGAGGTGAAGAACAGGATCAGCCACCGGGGTAAGGCACTGCAAATACTGCTGCAGAAACTGAAAGGGACGGACAAGTCTTGTACAAGCTGATCATGAACTGGCAGATGTGGTAGGACAGGCATAATGCAGTCTCCCTTGTCACTATATATACATCTACCCTGGTGTATAAAAAAATGCCCGTACTGCGATTTCAATTCTCATGCTACGGATAATGCCCCCTTTCCGGAGCAGGCCTACATCGAGGCATTGATCCGTGACCTTGATTTTGATTTGGCAAAGGTACAGCACCGCGAAATTCGCAGCATCTTTATCGGCGGAGGAACGCCCAGCCTGTTCTCGGCCGCGTCCTTGCAGATATTATTATCAGCGATCCGGTCACGTCTTCAGCTTGCTGCTGATATAGAAATCACACTGGAGGCGAATCCCGGCACGGTAGAAGCGCGTCGCTTTCATGCTTACCGGGAGCTTGGCATAAACCGGCTTTCCATTGGCATACAGAGTTTCGATGATCAGATGCTGACCCGGCTTGGACGCATACATGATGCAGCAACCGCGACTGAGGCAATCCGGATTGCGAAGTCGTCCGGATTTGAGAGGATTAACATCGATCTTATGTATGGTCTGCCGCAACAGACATTGACGCAGGCTATGGACGACCTTGGGCAAGGCATAGAGCATGCAACGGCACACCTGTCCTGGTATCAGTTGACGATAGAACCAAATACAGTATTTTATAAAAATCCGCCGGCAGTACCGGGGGACGATCTTGTCTGGGACATCCAGCAGTCAGGCCAGCATAAGCTGTCCAGTGCCGGTTTCCATCAATATGAGATATCTGCCTACGCGAAGCATGCACAGCAATGCAGACATAACCTGAATTACTGGTCATTCGGTGATTACCTTGGTCTTGGTGCCGGTGCACATGGCAAACTGACCGATCCGGTTGCAGGTGTCATATCGCGCTTTGTCCGGCACCGCTTGCCAGAGCGTTATATGCAACTGGCTGGTCGGGCGGAGGTGATTTCAGAAACCAGACCACTGCAGCAACCGGATCTGATCCTGGAATTCATGATGAATGCGCTCAGATTGACGGATGGTTTTGAGCACAGGCTGTTTTCAGACAGGACAGGATTGCCTCTCGAGATGATCGCAGTCCAGCTGGATGCTGCCCGTACACGGGGTTGGTTGCAAACCAGTAATGAGACAACGCGTCCCACAGTTGCAGGACTGAATTATCTTAATGATCTGCTGCAATGTTTTATGACTGATACCTCCATCCCTGCTGATCCAGGCAAGTTTATCCAGGATAAAAATCTGGCAGGGACAGTAAGAAGCCAGGGCGCGCTCTAACTCCAAGTGCAACATTCATTCATAGGAGAATGCTGCATGGAAAAAACCTACAAGCACCTGAGTTTAGAACAACCTATGATGATCCAAGCGCAACTCTCGATGGGAATCAAGCCTGCTGCGATGGCGCGCGAGCTGGGGCGACTCCCCTCAACAATCAGCCGTGAGTTAAGGCGCAACGGCTGGGTTCGTCCGCCGACGTTTCGGAGTCGAGGCCGGCCTTGGGTAGCGGGTGGCTAGCGTGCTGCTTGTAGCTGAACAGCGGGCGCAAATCTGTTTGGTTAAAGCCCGCCTTGAACCTCGGTTGCCGCTGGGCAACAGGTTGTGGAATTGGGTGATGGGTTATCTCAAGACGGGCTACTCACCCGCACAGATCGCGGCCACACTGCGCGACCTGCAGCCTGACCTTCCCGCATTGCAGGTTGCTCACGCAAGCCTCTACACCGCCATCTACGCCATGCCGCGAGGGAGTTGCGCGCTGCAGGCATAGGTTGGTTGCGCCTTGGTCAGGCCCAGCGTCGGCCGCGATCAGGGGCTGAAGATCGACGCGGACAGATACCCGACTTGGTCAGTATCCATGACCGGCCGCCGGAGATTGAGGAGCGCCTGCTACCAGGACACTGGCAAGGCGACCTCAGCAAAGGTGCAGGTAACCGTGCTTCGGTAGGTACGCTGGTTGAGCGCATCACCTGGTTCACCGTGCTGGCCAAGCTGGATAATGCCGGTGCCGATTAGCACTGCAGGGCTGTGGTCATGTGCTCAATCGTATTGAGGCGCAGAAGCGTTTGTCGATGACATACGATCAGGGCAAAGAGATGTCAGCTCACGGCAGACACTGGCGTAAAGGTATACTGCGCCGACCCGCATAGCCCTTGGCAACGCGGCATCAACCAGAATACCAATGGCTGGTTGCGGCAGTACCTGCCCAAAGGCAGTGACTTGAGCATCTTCTCACAGGAGGAGTTGGATGCGATTGCATGGCGGCTGAATACGCGGCCACGCAAGTCACTAGGGTTCAAGTGTCCAGCGCAGTTGTTTACACCAGACGCGTATGACTTTAAGCAGCATTACGCTGCGTTATTTGCACTTGGAGCTTGAAACCGCCCATCCCCTTGGGGAAATACTGTCTGAGCAATCCGTTGCTGTTCTCATTCAGCCCTTGTTCCCATGAGCTGTAAGGATGCGCGAAGTAGATGTCGGCCTGCAAAGCTGCCGCGATCTTCTCAGGTTCTGTGTACTCCTTCCCATTGTCGAACGTCACGGTGTGGCACTGGCGTTGGTAGGGGCGCCGCCGTCACGCCTTTTGCATGTTGGCTGGACACTTTGGATGCCAGCACATAGCGCGATTTCCTCTCGGCCAACCTGACCAATGCACCACGATGATTTTTGCCGATGAGCGTGTCGCCCTCGCAGGCGCCTATACGGATCTTTTGATCCAGGATCTGCGGACGCTCGTCAATGCTGACTCTGTGCTTGAGCATGCCCCGGCGCTCCTGCCCGCTTGCATAACGCCCCCTGCGCGGTTTCTGGCTGCTCCGGGTGCCTCCCTATGTCGCCACCTCGGCGCTGGTCCGCGTAGATGTACTGGTAGATGCTCTGGTGACTGATCTGCAAGCTATCTGCCAATGCAAGCCGCTGTGCCGCTTGATCTGGACTCATGCCCGGCTGAATCAACTTCTCGACTTGTGCCCAGTCATTCAATCAAAACTGCTTGGCATTGGTACAGGCCTGACGCCGCGCGTGCCTCAATGCCTGAGCCGGTTGCGGTCGCCAACCGGGTTGACCCTGGTTCCGCCTGAGTTCACGCGAAATCGTAGACTTGTCCACCCCAACCTCATCCGCAATTTGTGCTGGTTTCAAACCTGCTTCCCTTAACCCGGAAATCTGGTATCGTTGCTCGCTGGTAAGCTGCTGGTAGCCCTTCATGTGTGCCCCTTTTACTGGGTCGTTTGAGAGGCTCCGATGCTAACGCAGCTGGCCTCCAAACAATCTTACAAAAGTTGCACTTCAAACTTGAATCCGCCAGGGGTTTGTCAGATGTCTGCATTGGTTTACCACTTCCTGTTTTCCCGAAACACATAGTCAGGTCATAGCTCGAGCAAACAACATACGTGTCGAAGCATAAGGAGCTCTAATGTCCCAACAGTCTATCAATAGTAAGCTTGAAGCAAGCCTGGAAGCCCGTTCAGGATTGAGTGCATGGAAACGGATGGAAATGCCAGTACCGCCTGTGCCGAAGGGACTAGGTTGGCTTGCGGTAGTCGGACCGGGTGTTATTGTCCTGGGCGCTTCGATTGGAAGCGGCGAGTTTCTGCTCGGGCCGGCGGTATTTGTCAGGCTGGGCCTGTCACTGCTCTGGGTCACGCTGGTTGCGGTGTTTTTCCAGACTGTTTTCAATACCGAACTGATGCGCTACACAATGGCAACAGGCGAACCGGCAGTCACCGGATTCATGCGGACACGTCCATCTTCAACGGCATGGGCGTGGTTTTATGCGGTGCTCTTTCTCCTGCAGGTCGGTTGGCCGGCCTGGGCCGGCACAGCGGCAGGCGCGGTCTTTTTTCTGTTTGCCGGGCATCTTCCAGTCAGTACGGACGCCGGCACGGTGTACCTGATCGGTGTTGGAACTTTCCTGGTGTGCGCGGCGGTGTTGCTAGTTGGAAACCGGATCGAACGTACTCTGGAAGTTCTTAACTGGATACTGGTAGTCTGCATCCTGGGTGGTTTCCTGTTGCTGGCCATATTACTCGTCCCGTTCGGCACATGGTTTTCTGCTGTGGTTGGATTCGTTGGTTACGATACCATCAATAGTCAATTCAGCTTTCTCCCTGCAGGGGCAGATTATTTTCTGCTGGCCGCGCTGGCAGCCTACTCGGGCGCTGGCGGCATGATAAACCTGATGCTGTCAAACTGGGCCCGGGACAAGGGCTATGGAATGGCAAAGATGGCTGGCTATATTCCCGCCGCGATGAGTGGTGAAAAGGTAGATCTGTCCCATACCGGTTTTACCTTTACGCCAGACACGGAAGCAATGGTCCGGTGGCACGGTTGGTGGCGTATTATCAAGGCCGACCAATGGGGTATATTTTTTGTTGGTGCCCTGTTAGGCATGATGCTTCCAGCCATGTTATACGTGGTACTTATACCGGCTGGCAGTGACATCCGCGGGCCCGGGATCAGCGCGGCCCTGGCGCAGGGAGTCGGACCCGTCGGTGGTGCTTTTATGGCCGGCGTTGTGGCGTTCCTCGGTGTATGGATTCTGGTTAAAACGCAGCTGGATATACTTGAAGGCATGGTGCGGGCCATTACCGACATGCTCTGGACCGGCAGTCGCCGGTGCCGTGACTGGACCCGCCGCGATGTCCGCAAGCTTTATTACAGCGTGCTGGGTATTGTCGTCGTCTGGGGCATAATTGCATTGCGTCTCGCCCAGCCGATCATGCTGCTGCAACTCAGCGCCAACATGGCGGGAATTGTTTTGATGATCGCCTCAATCCATCTGCTCTACATTAATACCTGCCTGCTCCCCGAACAGGTACGCCCGCCAATGTGGAGACGCGTTGTACTTGTTTGCATGTCGCTTTTTTACTGCTTCTTTACTGTGATGTCGATCCGTACCCTGCTCTGAGTGCGACATGGCCGCTTTGCATGCTTGCAGGACAGTATTAAAGAGAAGGCTTGCCTTATACTATTCCCCTAAGTGAACAAATAGCCCCTATTCATCATAGCCCCCTGTTATCATCAAGCTGGATGATTATGACGAGTGGTTAGAGTAAGGTGGGAAAAAACTTGTCGTCCCTTCATGGGAAATATGATTTTTGGCCTGTCAGTACTCGGGCGTATAGTCCGCGAAATCAGGGTCAGCAGTTAATTGAACGGGTCCCTTTAGTTTCTTCCTTTCCACAGTAGGCACAATTGTCTGCCGGTGTCCGTATGGCTTCCAGGCCGGAGCAATCACATTTGGCATATCTGAGCGTTCCATCAGGATGGCCGGTGACAGGGTGAATTCCCCGTACCGGTTATTTATCTTATCCATGGCATGATTCAGACGATCTGCCTTTGAATTATCTTCTGCAAACAGATCAGGCTGCTCCTTCTGTGCCCTGGGATCTAATGCCGTAATTTGCACCTGGTGTATTCCCTCACCATGCCAGTATTGATTCAGTATAACCATACTTAATTCATGGATCATACGACTGTCATTTGTTGGAAATCTTGTTTTGATTTTATTTGTACCTACCCAGCCATCGTAAGTACGCAGGCCAATAAAATATTTCTGCGCGGTCAGGGAATGTTGCCGTAATCGCTGTCCTACTTTCTCGCCCATGTGAATGAGATACATGAGGATCACATCTTTGTCCCTGGTATTCGGTGGCATCACCTTGCCATGCCCGACTGATTTGGGTGCTTGAACAATGGTTTCTACCCTGGAGGGATCTTCTCCCCGGCACATCATCCATATTCGTGTGCCCAGAGGTCCAAATCGATCTCCCAGTACACTCATGGGTAACTTTGCCATATCGCCACAAACCTTTACACCACGTTTTCGCAGGAATTCGCCAATCCCCGGCCCGATACCGCATAATTCAGTAACAGGTACGTTTTTTAATCGTCCCTTGGCTTCCCAGGGCGGAATAATGGTCAGGCCGTCGGGCTTGTTTAATTTGGCAGCATACTTGGCTGTAGTCTTGTCGCCACTCAATCCCACAGAGCATTTAAGTCCGGAGGTTTCTCTTACAATATCTTTTATCATCTTTCCCATAGTTTCGGGAGAACGCTTCCAATAGCGCTGGCAATGCGTCAAATCCAGAAAGGCCTCGTCACAGGAAAATACTTCTACATCGGGGGTAACGGCTTGTAGCGCGTCCATGATGCCAATAGAGACCTCGGTATAACGTTCTGGTCTCGCTGGTACCTGGATGAATTCAGGACATAACTGCTTTGCTTGTTTGACCCGCATGACGGTTTTGATTCCGTGGGCACGGGCTTCATAGGAACAAGTGATAATACAGGTGCCTGTTTTGCCGTTAGTGACCCCTATAGGTTTACCGCGTAATTCAGGGTGGTCCAGTTGCTCGATGGACGCAAAAAAAGCGTTCATATCCATCAAAGCAATGAAGCGGGGCCAGATGTGATCTTTTTGAATGTCCAGCATATGAACACTGGATACTAGGCTATCTTTCAGCAGGTGAACAAGTAGCGTTTTAATAACTTAGAGAATCATAGACATATCTCAGCTGTAGGACAGTAATTACAGGATTGACAAGCCAGAATTAGACGGTTGATATGTGACGAAGTAAACCCCTGAAAATACCCGCCAGAATGGCAGACCTTGCCACTGGGGGGATGGTGTATTTTACTCTGCTGCGTCTTCCAGTTCTTCTCCGGCACCCCAGGCTACAGGTTCTTGCGCAGGCACCTGCAACGATGCAAATAACAAGGGCAAAAATAACAGGCCCGGTATTCGACCTGGACGGAAACTATTAATTGGCAGGGCGCTCTATAAAGTACGATGGTTACTCTGTTGCCAGTGCCATTTCTTCAATCCAGGCGTTTATACTCGCCTTTTACATTCAGAACGATATTGACGGGTGACAAGGTATTATTCTGCCAGTACCAGCCATGGATACCCTCAAACGGCGCATTTAATATACCCGTAGCCTGATCGGCTGTATTTTTTTCATAGCTTTTAAAATAACCCGTTGTGTCTCCCTTGGGCTCTCCGTGAAATTCGTAAAACAGTTTTTCAATGTCAGTTTTCCATGCATATTCAAGCACGCCGTTTTCCAGCATCTGGAACTTGTATTCTTTTGAGCCATTCGCCGGTATCGTGATATTGATCGTATCCTTCCATTGAATCCTGGATCCAGTGCTGGCAGCAATGGTGACAGTGTCTGTCCCGTTCACACCCCCCTGAACCTGCGTTGATGCAACAGCGAACTGTAGCGGGTCGCTCAGATGAGTATATCCGTGCATTTGCATCAGGAAAAGCAACACGCCTGCGCATATGAGCAGATAATTTGACACTAGACTGAATTTTTGGAACGACTCAGTTTTGCGCCAGATATCAATGGCCAATATCATCAGCAACAGGGCAAAAATCTGCCCCAGTTCAATACCGACATTGAACGAAATAATATTGAGCAATAAACTGTCTTCGCTTAGAGGTAGTTCTTGTAATCGCGAAGATAATCCGAGGCCATGGATCAGGCCTAAACATGTGATCATCACCAGCATGTTGGGCGGTTTAATATCAAGATATCTACGGAAGCCCTCAATGTTGGCAAAGGCAATATAGCTGACACTCAGACCAATCACCGCATCAATAAGAAAGTAATTTATCTGTATGGCGTTAAGTGTAGCGAAAATCAAGGTAACGCTGTGTCCGAGTGTGAACGCAGTGACATATTTAACGATGTCACGGAATGTGCGCAGAAAAAAGATGACCCCGAATACAAACAACAGGTGATCATAGCCGGTCAACATATGTGTTGCACCGATCTCCATATAACCCAGATTGCCGCCTTCCATAATGATCAGTTTTTCAGCCTCGGTCATACCGTGCGCATAGACAAGTGGACACAGCAGTGTGTAAAGCAACATGCCCATTCCCAGAGAAATATAGTTGCGTTTGACCAACATTGAATTTTTCCTCTATCACCGTTTATTACTTAAATATTAAGCCTAGATTTGATATCGCTTGCTAAAATTGGCCAGTTTGTATAAAGCCGGTAGTACCAGCAAGGTCAGTAATGTGGACGAAATAATCCCGCCGATGACCACCGTGGCCAGGGGCCGCTGTACCTCGGCACCTGTGCCGACATTCAACGCCATGGGAATAAAGCCCAGACTGGCAACGAGGGCGGTCATCAGTATTGGACGTAAGCGGGTCAATGCGCCTTCGATCAAGGCCTGCTGCAGCGGTACTCCCTGGTTACGCAGGTCCCGTATGAAGGACAGCATAACTACCCCATTCAAAACGGCGACGCCGGACAGGGCAATAAATCCGACTGCCGCGGTAATCGATAACGGCATATCCCGTATAGCGAGTGCCGCTACGCCACCTGTCAGTGCCAGTGGTACGCCGGTGAATACCAGGGCGGCATCTTTTACGGAATTAAACGCCATTATCAGTAAACCAAAGATTACGCACAGGGTCAGCGGGACAATAATCGAAAATCGCTCTGAGGCCGATATCAGCTGTTCAAAGGTCCCGCCGTAATCCACCCAGTATCCTGCAGGCAGACTGACAGTTTCTGTTACCGCCTTTTGCACATCAGCGACAAAGCTGCCCAGATCGCGATCACGCACGTTTGCTGTCACATAGACCCGCCGCTTGCCGTTTTCCCGGCTGATCTGGTTCGGACCCTGTACAAACTCCAGCTTGGCCACCTCGCTTAAGGGGAGGGTGGTTACCGGCACTCGTCCGGCATTTAGCATGTCTGCAGCGTCTGCGATTTCAGATAAGCTGTTGTGCGGAAGCGTGATTGGTAAACGTTTGATCGCCTCAAGATCGGTCCGTTGCGATTCAGCAAGACGCACGACCAGATCAAAGCGCCGGTCTCCTTCAAAGATCTGACCAGCCTTTTCACCTGCAATCGCGATGCGCAGGGTTTTATGGAGTTGCTGTATACTCAGGCCGTAATAGGCAAGTCGTTCGCGATCCGGAACGATGGTCAGCATGGGCAGGCCGGTCACTTGTTCCACACCCACATCACTGGCCCCCGCTACACCGGCTACAACCGATTCGATCTGGCCCGCCAGACCGGCGAGCACATCCAGATCATCACCATATATCTTTACGGCCAGATCAGAGCGGACTCCGGAGATCAACTCATTAAAACGCATTTGTATCGGTTGTGTGATCTCGTAGCGGTTCCCCGGGATCCTGGCAATTATTTGCTCAAGCTCATTGATGAAAACCGGCTTTGGTTTCTGCGGATTGGGCCATTCACTGCGAGGTTTCAATATAAGAAAGGTATCAGCCACGCTGGGCGGCATCGGATCGGTGGCCACCTCTGCTGTGCCTATCTTGGCAAATACATGGGAAACCTCGGGCATCTGACTGATCGCCGCTTCCAGTTGTGATTGCATCTCGACTGCCTGGCTTAAACTGGTGCCGGGAATACGCAACGCATGCAGGGCAATGTCTCCTTCGTCGAGATTGGGTAAAAATTCCGTGCCCATGCGCGTTACCTGGATCCCGGCCAGCACTACCAGTGCCACTGCCAGCGCAATAACAGGCCAGGCATAGGTAAGTGCAAGCTTTAACATCGGTGCATAGCAGTTTTTCAGAAAGCGCATGAAAAAGTTTTCTGTTTCAGCAACACGACCTCGTACGATCAGTGCAACTGCGGCAGGGATAACGGTGATGGACAATACCAGGGCCGACAACAGCGCGGTAACCACCGTAAATGCCATCGGATGAAACATCTTCCCCTCAATGCCTTGCAGGGAAAAGATGGGGATATAGACAATCAGGATAATAATCATGCCAAATACACTGGGTCGTATCACTTCGCGGGTAGCGTCCCGGACGATTTCAAGCCGCATGGTCAGATCAGGTATGGACTTAGTCTGATACTGATACATGGCAAGGCGTCGCAGACAGTTTTCAACGATGATTACCGTGCCATCAATGATCAGGCCGAAGTCCAGTGCCCCGAGGCTCATCAGATTACCGGAGACACGACTCTGTACCATGCCGGTAATGGTCATCAGCATAGCCATCGGTATTACGGACGCAGTGATCAGGGCAGCACGCCAGTTACCAAGCAGCAACAGCAAGACGGCTACAACCAGCAGTGCCGCCTCCGCCAGGTTTTTCTGTACAGTCGCGATGGTTTTATCCACCAATAAGGTACGATCGTACAGCGGGTTTAATTCCACACCCGCCGGTAATGAGGCCTTGATCTGTTCAAGGCGGTCGGCCGTTGCCCGTGCCACTTGCCGACTGTTCTCACCCATCAGCATGAACACAGTCCCTAACACGACTTCCTTGCCGTCCTGGGTGGCCGCACCGTCGCGTAATTCACTACCGATGGTAATCTCGGCTACATCATTTAATCGCACCGGTACGTCATCACGGATGGCGACACTTATATCACGTATATCATCCAGATCGGTCAGCTGACCAGGGGAGCGAATCAGATACTGGGCCCCGAAATGTTCAATATAGCCTGCACCTGTGTTCAGGTTATTTTGGGCCAGCGCTGACAGGATATCGTCAAAATCGAGATTATAGGCGAGCAGCCTTTCCGGATCGGGCAGAACGTGAAACTGTCTGGTATAGCCGCCAATGCTATTGACCTCAACCACACCCGGAGTCTGGCGTAACTGCGGCCGTACGATCCAGTCCTGTACTGTGCGTAGCTGCATGGGGTCATGCTCTGCACCCGCTGAACTGTTGATCGTATACATGAATATCTCGCCGAGCCCCGTGGCAATCGGCCCCATTGCAGGCTCTACTCCAGCAGGCAACTGGCTCTTGACCTCGGACAGCCGTTCATTAACCATCTGCCTGGCAAAATAAATATCGGTGTTGTCTTTAAACACCACTGTTACCTGTGACAGGCCATAACGGGAAACCGAACGGCTGTAGTCCAGCAGCGGCAGACCGGCCATCGCGGTTTCAACCGGGTAGGTGATGCGTTGCTCCACTTCCAGTGGCGAATAGCCCGGTGCGCCAGTATTGATCTGGACCTGGACATTGGTGATGTCCGGTACCGCATCGATGGGCAGTCGCTGGTAATTGTAGATCCCCAACAGGGCCAGCACAGCCGCAAACAGGATCATTATCCAGCGGTATTTCAGCGAAACAGAAATCAGATAATTCATCATGGCGGGTTTTCCTAGTGATCGTGACTGGCGCCAGATTTTTCGATGTCGGCCTTGATGAGATAACTGTTCGCGGTGACATATTCGGTCCCTGGCGAGAGACCACCGACCACCTCCAGCCACTCGTCATTACTGATCCCAAACTCAAGCATGCGCACTTCGTAGGTATCTCCAAATCGGGCAAATACGACCTGAAAATCCCGAAACCCCTGTACACCGGAACGCTTGACTGCAAGTGCCACTGCATGCGCGGCAATGCCGACCTCGGCACGTATAAATTGCCCCGGCCGTAACCTGCCTTCCGGATTATCCAGGGAAACGCGGGCATGTATGCTCTGGCTGGCATGGCTGGTCAAAGGTGAGAGCCAGTCGATCGTACCGCCGGCGGTATATCCATCAAGGGTCTCTATGGTCACGCCCTGGCCCTGTTTTACGATGCCGATATCACTGGCAAACACAACCAGCTCGGCCCAAACACGCGACAGATCAACAATCGTAAACAGCGGTTCGTCTGCGGTGACTCCACCTGTCTGCACATTACGGCTGATGACCACACCGCTGATGGGTGCGTTCACGGTATAATCCTGCAGGCTCTCATTGCTTTGTATCGTCAGCATCGCCGCACCGGCTTTTATCATATCTCCCAGTTCGACATGTACACGTTTCACTACGCCTGGGAAGCGCGGCCTGACCTGTGAAATCCGGGCAGGATCGATCTGTATCCGTCCGGTTAATTTCAGGTTCTCAACGATGGTTGCCGGCCCGGCTATCTCCGTTTTAATTCCGGCCTCATTGGCAAGTCCGGCCGGGATCACGGTCCGGCCCTCATAACTTTCATAGCGCCATTGATAGGATTTACCCTGATATTCGGTGGTGACCGTTACATCGAACGAGTGCGGTTCTGTGACGACAGCGTTGCCGCGCAACCAGTCACCCTGTGCAACAAACTCAAACTGGTCAACCACATTTCCTGTCCGTCCCAGTTCCATGTTCAAATTGACAGTGGATGGATCGATGGCCTGATTCTGATAGTAGGGATAGACACGGAATTCGGGTGGGACACCGGTTTCAAAGATGGTTATCTCCAGTGCAAAACCGTCCTGTTCCAGCAGGCGGCCATTATGCGGCCCACGGGCATAGTCTGCCGGTTGTTCAGATTCAGCATGGCTAACAGTCCCGGTTTGTGGACTTTTCATCAGCCATCTGGCCGTAACCAGAGTGACAGCGATAATAATCAGGGTCAGTAGAACATTGCGTAGCATAGGGATCACCATTCCGTAAGTTGGGCGGCAGTCAGCCGGTCGATTTCGATCTTGCGGCTGTGAAAATTGACCGCCATCTCAAGCAACTGCGTTCGTGCATTGTGTAATAACTGTTGGGCCTGGATGAGTTCAAGCAGGGAATACCTCCCGGCCTGGTAACCGCTCTCATAGTCATTCAACATTTGTTCGGCGGCCGGAATAATCTTCTCATTCAATGTTGCAACGGCTTCTCTCGCATGTTTCATTTCCTGGTAAAACTCAAACAGGGTGGCGTACAGCTCCAGTCGCTGTTGTTCAAAGTTTAACGGTTCGATTCTGGCCAGCGATTCGGCCTCGTCAATACCAGGCTGGGCACGCGAGGTGGAGCCCAGCGGGATGCTGGCCCATAACATCGCGGCAACATCGTTACTGCCGCCGAGATAACGTAGACCCGCCGTCACATCCACATCGGGTCTGCTGCGACTCTGCATCAGTCTTATTCTGGCCCGGGCAAGGTCTTCCGCCCGGATATGCTGAATCAGTTGAGGATTGCGGTCGAGCAGGTTAGTCAGTTGTTCAAAATCCGGCAATTCATCGAGGCTAAAGATGTCCGCAGCAACACTATCAAAATCCGGCTGCCGGACATTCCATAGCGTCGTCAGACTCAACCGCGAATTTTCAAGTTCATGCCGGATATGCTCGATCTCGATCTCGTGGTTCGCCAGATCAATGACGACCCGGTGCCGTTCCGTCTCCGCTGTACTGCCTGTCTGAATGCGCTCCTGAACGGCATGCTCAGTCAGTCGAACCAGCGCCAGGGCCTTTTCGATCAACCGTAGCCTTTCCTGATCAGCTGCCACGTGCAGAAACCGCTGTGCCGTGTCCGCGAGCAGGTTAAGACGGTCGATGTCCCTTTGCGTGCGTAACAATTGCGTCTCTCCCTGCACAACATCTCCACGGCTGGCGGCCTTGTTCCCCAGTTCCAGCGTACGGGACAGGCTTAGCGTAGCATCAATACTGCGCATAGCGACAGTCTGACCAGTACCCGCAAAATTCTCCAGAGTCAGGGCAATCCTGTCTGACGGCGGCTGAACGGCATGGCGCATGCGTGCCGCCATCGCCTGTGCCTCATAGTCGGCAATCTGCAATCCAGGATTGTTTTCCAGTACCTGGATTATGGCCTGATTCAGTGTCAGGCCCTCTTGTGCAACACTCTGTGCAGACACCGCCACAGATAAAAAAGTGCCGTAAAGCAGAAACATTAATCTAGTGTTCATCGCTCAATTCCTCCGGATAAGCGTGGTTATCCGGCCATAGGGACAAAGGAATACTGACGCACAGGAGATAAAGCCGCCTGCGGCCGGTATTATGTCAACGACAGAATGGGACTAGAGTGCGGGAGGTGCGCGAAGTGGTGGGGCGAGACCGTAGTACAGGCTGTGAATAACTGAATTTCGCGGCAATGACCACTGACGATTAATGGCAATGATTACAACCGGAAAGAGTAATAACAGGCAAACGGAGAACAAGAAACCGGTATCACCGCCCAGAAATTTTTTGACAATAGCGTCCGGTGCGGATTTCAATTCATGTACATTTTCCTGGCCATTATGATCAGTTTCATGATCGTCTACCAGGACATGAAAATCAATAACATGCTCATGTCCTTGTGATTGCGGGTTGGGATCATGATGTAAATGAAATCGTAACTGAAACAGCAGTTGCACAACCAGCGTTACAACCAGCAACAAGCCGATTGCCGGATAATGTTGAATACATCTTCTCCACCTTGCCATAAAATCAACAGTAATTCTTTTTTCCCCGCGTGTCCAGTTTTGCTGGATATAATACGACTTAACTACCGTAAACGCTGATATTGGCTAACCGGAAAAAACTCATTAATAAATTTCCCCGCCCCAAGGGGCGGGGAATTGAACCCGGAGAGATTAAAAAGTATACGGAAAAACTATCGGTTAGGCCTTGGGAAGTTTTTTTGGCAGCCCCCAGCCTTTTGCCAGACCGTAAATGGCGGGGATGACTACCAATGTCAGTGCTGTCGAAGAAACCATACCGCCTAGCATCGGTACCGCTATGCGCTGCATTACTTCCGAGCCGGCACCGGTACTCCACATGATAGGCAACAATCCGGCCATGATCGCCGTCACCGTCATCATCTTCGGACGCACACGCTCCACCGCCCCGAGCATAATCGCCTCATGCACATCGATACGAGTGAGATGTTGTCCTGCAGCAGCCCGCTTTGCTATAATTTCGTTAAAAGCATTATTTAAATAAAGCAACATCACCACACCTGTCTGCGCTGCCACGCCCGCGAGCGCAATGAATCCAACCACCACAGCTACCGACAGATTGAATCCCAACCCCCACAACAGCCAGAAGCCGCCCACCATTGCGAAGGGCAGGGAAAGCATCACGATGAATGTGTCACTCAAGGTGCGGAAATTCAGATACAGCAACAGGAATATAATAAGCAATGTTACCGGCACCACGACCTGCAAGCGTGCCTTTGCACGTTCAAGATATTCATACTGACCGCTCCAGGTAACATAGTACCCGGATGGAAACTCTACATTGTCTGTCACCGCCTTTTGCGCATCGGTAACATAGCCGCCCAGGTCGCGGTCACGGATATCGACGAAAATATAAGCCGCAAGCTGGCCATCTTCGGTACGGATGCTTGTGGGCCCCCGCGTAAGCTGAACCGACGCCACATCGCCCAGAGGTACCGTCCCACCACCGGGCAACGGCACAAGTACATTGCTCGCAATCGCCTGCGGGCTATCACGCAGGTCACGCGGGTAACGGACATTGACTGTATAACGCTCCCGACCCTCGATAGTCGTGGTCACCGCCTCACCGCCCAGCGCAGTCGCAATGACGTCCTGTACATCACCGACCATAAGGCCATAACGCGCAATACTATCGCGGTCAGGTGTGATATCCAGATAATAGCCACCGCTGATCCTTTCCGCGTAGGCGCTGGATGTCCCGGGAACAGTTTTCAGCACTTGTTCAATCTCGCGGGCCAGTCGCTCCATTTCAGCGAGGTCAGTACCGAATACCTTGATCCCAACCGGGGTCCGGATACCGGTGGAAAGCATATCGATACGTGCCTTGATCGGCATGGTCCAGGCGTTTGAGACACCGGGGAACTGTAGTGCACTGTCCATTTCCGCCACCAGTGAGTCAATAGTTACCCCTGTCCGCCATGCGGCCTTGGCCTTCAGATTAATTACCGTCTCTGTCATTTCGAGCGGGGCCGGGTCGGTTGCGGTCAAGGCACGACCAGCCTTGCCGTAAACTGATTCCACTTCCGGAAACGATTTTATGATCCGGTCTTGTATTTGCAGTAATTCGGCAGCCTTGGTGATGGAAATGCCCGGCAACGTGGTCGGCATATAGAGCAGCGTACCTTCGTTCAGGTTCGGCATGAATTCCGTTCCGAGTTGCCTTGCAGGCCACAGGGTCACAGCAAGTACCACCGCCGCGAGGGCAAGTGTCAGCAGCTTTGCCTTAAGGACAACCCGGATCACCGGACGGTAAAGCCAGATTAACCAACGGTTCAGCGGATTTTTGTGTTCCGGGATAATCCGTCCACGAATAAAGATCACCATCAGCGCGGGCACAAGCGTCACCGAGAGGAGCGCTGCTGCCGCCATTGCAAATGTCTTGGTATAGGCGAGCGGGCTGAACAGTCTGCCTTCCTGGGCCTCCAGCGTGAATATAGGCAAAAACGAGACAGTGATGATCAACAGACTGAAGAACAAGGCAGGACCAACCTCGCCGGCCGCCTCAATCAGAATTTCCAGACGTGGTTTGTCAGGCTTACTTCGTTCGAGGTGTTTGTGCGCATTCTCGATCATGACGATCGCTGCATCTACCATAGCACCGATTGCAATGGCTATCCCGCCAAGGCTCATGATGTTGGAACCCATGCCGAGCGCGTTCATGGCAGCAAAGGCCATCAGTACACCGACCGGCAGCATCAGAATTGCGACCAGTGCACTTCGAACATGCAGAAGAAATACAATGCACACCAGTGCTACTACCGCACCCTCTTCAAATAATGTGCGCCGCAAGGTATCCATCGCAGCATAAATCAGGGTCGATCGATCATAGACCGGTATGATCTTCACACCTGACGGCAGACTTTCAGTAATTTTCACAATGCGTTCTTTGACATTCTCAATAACCTCCAGCGCATTCTCGCCAAAGCGCTGCAAGACAATACCGCTTACCACTTCGCCTTCGCCATTAAGTTCAGTTATGCCCCTGCGTTCGTCCGGTCCCAGTTCGACCCGCGCCACATCCTGCAACAATACCGGTGTGCCACCGTCATTCTTGAGGACGATCTTTTCCAGATCAGGGATACCTTTAAGGTAGCCGTGCCCACGTATTACAAACTCGAATTCAGACAGCTCGACCGTGCGGCCGCCCACATCCATGTTACTGGCGCGTATAGCCTCACGGATCGCAGAGAGGGGAATATCAAAACTGCGTAGTCGCTGCGGGTCGACGACCACGTTGTATTGCTTGACGAAACCGCCGACACTGGCGATCTCCGCCACACCGTCCACCCCGGCAAGGCCGTAACGTACATACCAGTCCTGCAAAGAACGAAGTTCGGCTAGTGTATGGTCCCTGGATAACAGGGCATATTGATAAACCCAACCGACCCCGGTTGCATCCGGTCCAAGGCTTGGTGTGACCCCAGCGGGCAAACGCCTGACCGCCGCATTCAGATATTCGAGTACACGGGAACGTGCCCAATAAATGTCAGTGCCCTCATCAAAGATCACATAAACAAAGGAGACACCAAAATAAGAAAAACCGCGCACTACTCGCGAGTTAGGTACGCTCAACATCGCCGTTGTCAGCGGATAGGTGACCTGGTCTTCAACCACCTGGGGTGCCTGACCTGGATACTCGGTATAAACGATGACCTGCGTATCGGACAGATCCGGAATCGCATCGAGCGGCATATTAAAAATCGCATAGATACCGGCCAACACAGCGAACGCGGTACCAATCAATACGAGCGTAATATTGCGGGCGGAGGCTTCGATCAATCTCGTTATCACTAAGGTGTTCCTGCGCTGGTCAAACTATTGAGTGCACTTTTAAGATTACTTTCTGCATCGATTAAAAAATTCGCAGAAATAACCACCAAATCACCTTCAGCAATACCTTCGCGGATTTCTACATAACCACCACCCCGGCGTCCGGGTTGGACGGGATGCGGTTCGAAACGCCCTTCGCCCTTATCGACAATGACATACTGGCGGCTGCCGCTGTCAATCACGGCATTATCCGGAACGGCGAGTACTGGCTGGCCGCTGCCGGTGTCAATTTCAGCCTCTGCATACATGCCAGGCCGCAGCAGGAAATCCGGATTGGCAATCTCGATCCGCACCGGTACCGTACGGGTGGATGGATTGAGATGCGGGTAGACAAGTGCAATCTTTCCTGGGAAAGTAAGGTCAGGATAGCTGCGCACCCGTACTACGACAGGCTGGTTGATATCGACGTCAGCGAGATCGCGTTCTGTAACATCAACCAGTGCCCATACGATTAGATGATCTGCGATGCGAAACAGCACATCGCCCGGCATAATTCGCATTCCATCGGCCACATTACGCTCAAGCACAATACCGTCTCGGGGCGAGGTCCAGGTAAAGGTCAACGGTATTTCGCGTGTGCGCTCAATATCCTTAATGAAATCTGACGGAACATCAAGATTCAATAGCTGTTGCCTTGTTCCCCGGAGCCTTGCCTCATCACTCCCCAGCTTCAAGTTGTAGAGATATTCAGCAGCGGCCGCGGCAACCGCCGGACTGTAAATTCGCATCAACGGCTGGCCTAGTCTGACCTCGCTCCCTGTAGTGATGTCCTCAACAGTGTCTATGAATGCTTCAGAACGCAAGGAAATTACCGCGATACGTCGCTCATCGAGTTGGATGATACCTGGCGCACGTACCGGTTCGACAATGATGTGCTGTTGTGCAGCCTCCGACTTGACGCCGATCTGTTGCAGTTTTCCCGCACTTATCCTGATACCGGCCCCCTCGTTACCCTCATCTCCATAGACAGGGATGTAATCCATTCCCATCGAGTCCTTCTTCGGTGTTGGTGAGATATCTGGAAGTCCCATGGGGTGACGGTAGTAAATGATCCGCCCAGGCGCAGACTGGTTTACAGCCGTAGGTACCAGCGCTTTGGTCTGTCCATCGAAACTTACATCTTCGCTGGCCAGTACAGGACGCCAGGGGCGGCCATCCGGAGTTAGTTTCGGTTCAAGCGAGTAGAACGGCTTCTCATCCAGGTCCCGGTAATAAATCACCGGACCGTATGGCGCATTTGTGACGGTTGACGTCTCCACTGGTATCGATGCAGGCATACCGACATCGTGCTCCCCGGCCCAATATCCGCCAACCCCCACCGCCACCAGCACTGCGAGGATCAGAAGTACCCAAATGGTGCGGTTCATGGCAGGATCTTCAGTACCAGCCTGCTCTCTACCGTTCCTTCTTCACCCTGGATCTTTGCGCCCAACGACAACTGCCAGCCACCCGCCATCATCAGATTAGTCTGGAAGCGGTACACGCCTGGCTCGGTCGATGGCAGGGCCTCTAATGGTGCGGTCATGGTCGCCATTCCATCCGGCGCCATGTCGATGCGCCTGGCGAAAATCACCGCGTCCGGCACCACTTGATCAGTCTTCTTGTTAAGAAGGCGGACGGCGATGATCACCTCATCCCCTTTCTTCAACTGGCTTTCTACCAACTCGAATTGATAGTCCTTCACATCTGCCAGGACAGGCGATGCACCTACTGTCCATAACAGACCGATCAGCGCCGCGAACACGGCACGCATGTTGTTTGATACTTTCATTGTTTATCTCCCAAAGTTCAGTTCAACGCCGTCCGGGACGGACGGCGTTATCGTGGCAATATCACGTCACCGCCGCAGCAATTACGCATACGACAGCATCAGCACCATCAGGTACTGATGCTGAACTTCAGTGTTTGGGAGGTCTTAGGGGAGGATCGTAGTTGAGACTGGCAAAGTCTGCATTATTGTCGGGAAATACCAACTGCATAGCTTCAAGTGGTAGCAACAACCCGGCGCTTGCAGGCAAGTTCAGAACACTGCCTGAAATACACAACGCCAGGAAGGGACAATCTTTGGTGCAATCTGACTTTGGGGCCTGGTCCGGGCAACAAGGCATATCTGCAGGCATGTCCATTGCTGTGTTATCGCCCGCCATGTCCATCATGTCGGCCATGTTGGCAGGCATGGCGCTGGCTGGGCGCACCATCGGTGTCAATAGCAGGCCCATAACGGCAAGAACCGCCAGCATCTGAGAGATGAGCGTACGGAATTTCATGGATTCAGAATAACACAGGCCTCAATTTTACGTAACCTAAAGGCATATCTATATCAGGGCAAATACAGGTGCTTTACAAATCAACACCTTGCGACGCTCCCAAATTCTTAATGTAGCCAGAATATAATCTTAACTTGGCTGGATAAATCATGGAATGTTACAAAATAGCTGCGGTAACTTCCACTTAACTTGTAACGTTATTAAGGGCATCTCTAAAAATCCAATCTAATTTCTCTCAGTTTCAACCTTTCATAAAATTTCAGCAACCCGAGCGATTTTTCTGTTGAATTCGTCCGAATGCCGCCTATTTTCCAGGCATTTCTGCCATTTCACGCCATAGCGGGCGCACCTCTCCTGTCGCGTCTGAGCAGCGTAGCGGTGTGCCCCAGACGCATCATGTTGTACACCAGATTCATCATGCCGATTTTGACCTTGGCACGCAGTAGGCCGATGGTGCGCACGATGTGCCCACCCATCTGCGCTTGCGCTCCAAACACATGTTCGACGCGTGAGCGAACTTTGCTTTTCTCTTTGTTCGATGCTTTCTGTTCTTCGGTCAGCGGATGGTTACGCGCGCCCTTCTCGCAGATCTGGCTTGGCATGTTGGCGGCGGCCAGTTGTTCTTCTTTTTCCTTTGAGCGATAGGCGCTGTCCGCATAGATCGCACGCTTCTTCCCCTCTTTGTCTTCGGTCTGATCCAGCAACGTTTCAAACACCTGGTTGTCGTGTACCGCAGCATCGCTGACCTCGTAGCTTTGCACCAGCTTGTTACCTTGGTCCGCGTTGACGTGGTTCTTGAAGCCGTAGTGATTTTCGTGGTTCTTCTTCGGCCAGCGGGCGTCTACGTCCTTTTGGCGCAGCTTGGATTTCTGTGCGGGTTATTGCCACTCGGCGGGCGTCTCGCCTGCCTTGACCTGGGCGTTCTCTTCGCGGGTGTTGCGCTGGCGCGGTACTTCGACAAAGGTGGCGTCAATCATTTGGCCGGCACGTGCCGCGTAGCCTTGCGTGGCCAATTGTTCGTGGAAGCGGGCAAACAACACGTCAACCAGTTTCAGTTCTTTCATGCGCTCGCGAAACAGCCAGACGGTATTGGCATCCGGTACGCGATCTTCGATCTGCAAGTCCAGACAGCGCATGCAGGAGAGCCGGTCACGTATCTGGTATTCGATGCGCTCATCGGACAGGTTGTGCAGTTGTTGCAGCACCAGCACCTTGAACATGAGCACGACATCAATCGGCTTGGCGCCCGCGTTGCTTTTGGGTTCCTTCTCGTGCACACGATTCAGGTCGGGGCGGAACGCTTCCCATTTGATTTGGTCTTTCAGCCCAACCAGCGGGTCGCCCATCCGGGCGAGCTTGGCGGTGCGTTCCGCCATGTCAAAAAATCCTGGTTGCCTTTTACTTTTCATCGTTTGTACCCGGGGGTTTCAATGTACGCAATTTTACCCGGTTAGTCCGCACCTCGGTTGTCTAAGCGGAAATTTGGCAGCAATTTTTAGAGGTGCCCTTAACATATTGATGAAGTGGTACCCAAAAACTGGACAGGTTGTTAAGCTCTGATATGAATCATAAAGAGAGCAATCAACATGAGCCAGGAAGCGCAAGCAGTATTCCAATGATTTCAAGGCAAAAGTGGCCCTGGCGGTAATCCGAAGTGATGAAACGGTCCCCCAGTTAGCCACTCGGTATGGACCCCATCCGACCCGGATCACTAGCTGGAAAAGACGGGTGCCTCCGCCTCTGGCGGCGTTATTTGCACTCGGGAACGGGCATAACAAAACCGAAAATCACAGTGTGGATGATTGGCATCGGGTGATAGGTCAACTGACGGTGGCAAGGGATTTTTTAGCCAGAAGGCTCGATCACTGAGACCTGCGGAGCGCAAGGCCATGATTGAGCCCCATGATAATCCGGGCACGACCCGTCAGTGCGCATGGCTCGGCCTGTCTCGCTCGGGCTACTACTATCAGCCACGGTCACTGCATGCAGAGGCGTTGGTATTATTGCGGCGGATGGATGAGCAATATTTGAACACACCCCAATACGGCGCCCGCAGTTATGCCACCTGGTTCAAACGACAGGGGCTAAGATGTGGGCCGGAACAGGGCAGCGGGCATGATGGTGACTGTGGGCATTAGCAGTACGGCCCCCAAACCTAAGACCAATACCGTGAGGCAAGCTACACAAGGTCTATCCCTATCTGCTGAGGGGCTTGGGAGTTGACCGGGCTAATCAGGTCCGGGCATCGGATATTACCTATGTGCCGATGGAGAAAGGCTTTGCGTATCTGGTCGTCATCCTGGATGGGTATTCCCGCAAGGTACTCAGTTGGCGGCTGTCCAATACGATGGAGGCAGACGTTTGTGTCCAGGCGCTGGAGGCCGCTATGCAGGACTATGGTTGTCCACAGATAGTCAACACCGACCAGGGTGCCCGGTACACCAGTGAGGCATTTACAGACATGCTGAAGGACAATCACATCCAGATCAGCATGGATGGCAAAGGCTGCTAGCGTGATAATATTTTCGTTGAACGGTTATGGCGTAGCGTCAAGTATGAGCATCTGTACACCCGGGCATTTGGCAATCTGAAGGAGGTAAAGCTAAGTTTAGTACAGTGGTTTGACTGGTATAACCAGGAGCAGTTTCATCAGAGTCTGGATGATCTGACACCGGATGAAGTGTACTATCAATACCGAACAATTTCTCAAGTCGCCTGAGCTTGAATAATCAAGCATGTCAGGGCTTAAATTAATCTCAGGTTGTCCATGTAAAGGGGGCCACTTCATGAAACGTTAATATAAAACCGTTATTGCGCGTCTGACCACGAATTAGAATACATCTTATGTTATAACGATGGGATGCGGTGATGAATGTCCCTATGTCCAAGCCAGACACCGCGAAGACTGGAACATACCAGATCCAAAACACATGGAGACGGACGAATTCAATAAAGTCCGGGATTCTATAAAAGAAAATGTTATTCGTCTCATTGAGGAAATAGAACGTAATGGCGCGCCTGATAGGACATGAACAAACAACCTTCAGTATAAGTCATTACTGCGGGAGGAAGGGGAGACCAAGAACGCAAAGAGAGGATTATGGTACCTACCTAAATCAGAGAAATTTAAGTTCTATCAGTAAACTTAAGCAAATTTACTGATTTTATTGGGTGAGATGCTCGAAACGAAAGTAGATGAATCGCTGCTCGGATTCCCTAGGGGTAATGTGGGTCTCCCGGCGCACCTGGCGAAGTGCGAACTGTGGGCCTAATTCTTCAACGATGGATTTCTCATCGTAGCGGATAATATCAAGACCACTGCATTTCTTCGGGCCATCCAGATCAAAAGTGGAGATGATTACTGTGCCGCCTGGCACTAAAGTCTGCAACAGCGTCGCTACGTAGCCACGACGGTCATCGGCTGTAGTCAGAAAATGAAACAGAGCATGGTCATGCCAGAGGCCAAAGCGATGTGGTGGCTCAAATGAGATTACGCTAGCCTCGAACCATTCGACCTTAACGGCTAACGCGCCGAGACGTGAGCGACTATGACTCAGGGCAACACCAGACAAATCGAGAACGGCAAGGTTCATGTATCCATCATTCAATAGACAATCGACAAGTGTGGAAGCCCCGCCACCAACATCAATAATGCCGCTGTTCTTGTGTATGGAAGATGCAGAGATAAGAGCGAGTGAAACTTCGGGACGATGCTTATACCAACTAACGTCAGTGGGCGGTTTGCTCTGATAGACTTGGTTCCAGTGTTCTTGGTGTTTCATGGACTTGGTTCTTCTCTAGAGGGAATATTTATGTCTGCTGCCATTATAAGGTCGTAAAGATTAGTCATACTGGAAATGGTACAGAATCCGAAGTGTGGAAGTAACTTTTTTTGAACGAGCTGTCGAATTCAACAGTGATCTTGCCTAAAATAGTGGTTAATCCTTACCAGGCAGCGAGAGCCGAAACCGCGTTAAACCATTGATGGAAGTCACGGAGATTGTTCCGGAATGTGCATCAATGATGGATTTGACAATGGCAAGTCCGAGTCCTACCCCATCGCCCGTGTACTGTCGAGATGGATCAACACGGTAGAAGCGATCGAATAGTCGTGACAAATGCTCGGTGGGGATATCAGGGCCGGGGTTTTCCACCTCCACTACGACAATTCCCGAGTCAATCGTGAGCCTTACGGTAATAGCCCCGCCAGAAGGCGTATGGGGAATGGCGTTGGAAATCAAGTTGCTGAGTGCGCGGCGCAGTGTCAGTCGATCACCTCGAACGATTGGCGTCGCACCTTCCAGCACGAGAGAGATTCCGCGATCATCCGCCCAGGCTTCGAAATATTCGAATAATGCGCGGGCTTCGACAGCCAGGTTGACATCGCCCTGCTCAGGTTTGATCAGGTCATGATCGGCCTGTGCGAGAAACAGCATGTCGCCGATCATTTTAGCCATGCGTTGGAATTCCTCCAGGTTCGAGTAAAGTATTTCCCGGTATGCCTCGATGCTACGCACCTTTGATAAGGCTACCTGCGTCTGGGTCGTGAGGTTGGTCACTGGCGTGCGCAACTCGTGGGCAATATCAGCCGAAAAATGCGACAGGCGATGATAGCTTTCTCCGATGTGCTCGAGCATCGCATTAAAGGATGACACCAGTTCCGCCAGCTCGATGGGTACTTGCCCCGGATCAAGCCGGATATCCAGGCGTTCAGAGGTAACGCCGCGCATTCTGGTGCTGATGCGACGGATGGGTGCATGCCCCCGCTGTACCGCCAACCACGCTACAAAAATGGCGATTATGCTCGCAACGAAGGTGCCGATCCACAGTCCGCGTTTAAGTTGTTCGAGATAACGCAGATGAAAATCCATGGCAGTGGCCACCAATACGGTGTATCCACTCATATTCAATAGTTCACCACGATAGGTTTTACCCGGTGTCGACCAGATTCGAAGTGTGTCAGCATCCATGCTGGATACCGCGGTCTGAATGCGCGCATACTCTGAGAGATCAGAGTCTGCTGTTGCATATAACCGTTGTCCTTGTTTATCCAGCACGGCAAAGTAAACGCCGTGGTGCCCCGCGACCGCGCCAGCAAGTCGTTGTTGCAATACTTCCCGGCTGTCTGCCAATGGTATATCGCCAAGTATCGTCCCTATAGATTGGGAGACGGCCTGAAGTTCCCCAAGATCCTGTTCGGCGAAGTGTTGTTCAATCGAACGTTCTATGAATAATGCAGAGATCATGAATACCAGTGTCGTTGCTATGCCGACAAGGACTGTGACCCGTAACGCCAGAGAAACGGGACGGCGGTTCATGCGCTTAGTCATCATCGGGAACGTCCAGGGTATAACCCATACCACGAACTGTACGAATAAGTTTGATTTCGAAAGGATCGTCAATTTTGGCGCGTAATCGTCGAATAGCGACATCAACCACATTGGTGTCGCTGTCGAAATTCATGTCCCACACTTGAGAAGCGATGAGAGAGCGTGGCAATACCTCACCCTGTCTTCGCACCAGTAATTCCAACAGAATGAACTCCTTGTTGGTCAGGTTGATAAGTGTGCCTGCGCGGGTAGCACGCCGGCGTGGTAGATCGAGAGTCAGGTCAGACACTTGCAGGCGATCGGCCATAACCTGGCTACTACCCCGACGTAGCAAGGAACGAATCCGCGCGAGCAACTCCGAGAACGCAAAAGGTTTGACCAAGTAATCGTCCGCCCCCAACTCCAGGCCTTTGACGCGATCCATCACGCTGTCTCTGGCTGTCAAAAACAACACGGGCGTATTCTTGTTGGCCTCGCGTAGCGACTGTACGATATGCCAGCCATCCACGTCGGGTAGCATCACGTCAAGCACGATCAGGTCATAGGATTCCTTCATGGCCATGTGATGACCATCCAGCCCATTTCTTGCAAGATCGACAACGAAACTGGCTTCAGTCAATCCCTGGCGGATGTATTCGCCCGTCTTTGCTTCATCCTCAACGACAAGAAGTTTCACGATGTGCCTATTGCTGCTAATGCTTCATTCGCATTTTTTCTAGTGTGCATACCCCACAGTATATGCGATTTTATTCTAATCCAGTGCTGACATGAAGATTACAGAAATGTAATGGTCGAGTCATGGGTATGACACTTATGGTCCTTTACACTTAGAACTTAGGCCATACACGGCTATTTGCAATGTATGGAGTCAGTTTCCTTAAGAGTTGTTTACTTTGTTGGAGGCATTTTTACTGCCATGAAATATCGTTTGCAAAGATTTGGCACTGATTTGCCCCGTCGACGCTTCGTTCAAGGCCTGGTCGCGGGCGGTGTGCTACTCGGTCTGTCACAACCAATCAAACCGGCATGGGCAAACGGGGTGAGCACGGCTACGGGTACAGCGCCTGTCCTCAGCGGTACGGAATTCGACCTGGTTATCGCCGAATCGCAGGTGAATTTCACCGGCAAACCACGCATGGCTACGTCTATCAATGGCTCCATCCCTGCGCCAACCTTGCACTGGCGCGAGGGTGACACGGTCACAATCCGTGTGACGAACAAACTGCAAGAGGTCACCTCAATACATTGGCACGGCATCCTGCTCCCCTTCGAGATGGACGGTGTTCCGGGAATCAGTTTCCGAGGTATAGCGCCTGGAGAAACCTTTGTCTATCGCTTCAAGGTAGAACAGTCTGGAACCTACTGGTATCACTCGCATTCCGGCATGCAGGAGCAAACCGGCATGTACGGTGCCATCATCATCGATTCGGTCGGTACCGACCTGATTCACGCCGATCGCGACTATGTGGTGCAGTTGTCCGACTGGACCGATGAAGATCCGATGCGGGTTTTCGCCAAGCTCAAGGTACAAAGCGACTATTACAACTTTAACCAGCCAACGGCCCTCGATTTTTTCCGCGATGTTTCTGATGAGGGGCTTTCGTCTGCTCTTGCCAAGCGCAAGATGTGGGGCCAGGTGCGCATGAACCCAACTGATCTCGCCGATGTCTCCGCCTACACCTATACCTATCTCGTGAATGGCACGACACCGATTGGGAATTGGACCGGATTGTTCCGTCCGGGCGAGAGGGTGCGGTTACGCTTCATCAACAGCGGCGCGATGACCTTTTTTGACGTCCGCATTCCGGGACTCGAGATGACCGTGGTCCAGACTGATGGTCAGGACGTCGAACCGGTGACGGTGGATGAGATTCGAATTGGAGTGGCCGAGACCTACGATGTTATCGTCAGCCCGAAGGATGAGGCGTACACGATCTTCGCGCAGTCCATGGATCGCACCGGCTTTGCCCGCGGAACGCTGGCACTGCGCGCAGGCATGACGGCACTGGTTCCTGCGCTGAATAAACCTGGGCCGCTCACCATGGAGGACATGATGGGTGACATGTCGGGTATGAATGACGGTGGTATGGCTGGCATGGTGGGGATGAAGCACGGCAGTATGGCCATGGGGAATAATATCGTGCACGCACGTCACGCCAAATCCGAGTACGGTTCGAGTGTGGACATGCGTGTTGACTCTCCGCGCACCAACCTCGATGACCCCGGCATTGGACTGCGCAACAACGGCCGCCACGTGCTTACCTATGCCGATCTGCACACCATCGGCGGACCGATAGACCCGCGTGGCGCAGAGCGCGAGATAGAGTTGCATCTCACCGGCAATATGGAGCGCTATACCTGGTCGCTCGACGGTCTCGAATTCGGCAAGTCCACGCCGGTGCACTTTCGCTACGGCGAACGGCTGCGCGTGATTTTCGTCAACGACACCATGATGACGCACCCCATGCATTTGCACGGCATGTGGAGCGAACTGGAAAGTCCTGAAGGATTCTTCCAGGCGCGCAAACACACCATCACCGTGCAGCCGGCTCAACGTGTCACCTGTCTGGTCACTGCCGATGCGCGCGGCCGCTGGGCATGGCATTGTCACCTGTCCTTGCATATGGATGCGGGTATGTTCCGCGAAGTGGTGGTGGCGTGAACGCTGACAGAAACGATAGGCAAACGATGTCGAATCACAAGCGTATGGGTGTGCTGGCGATAGCAATCGCGAGTCTCAGTGTGATGCCGGGATGGGCGCAAACAAAACCAGAGATCCCCGTGCATACTCAACATGGCAACACTACTCCGAGAACAGCCATTCCCGATAAAATGGTAGCCGAGGACCCCGACATGCAACATGACATGCCTGGGACAGACCGCTCGAACGAGATATCAGGTACGGAACATGACAGTCCTTCGAATCAGCAGGACATGAGTGGTATGGAAAGTGGCGACATGAAAATGCAGGGTGGTTCAGTTCCGCCCGATGCCCGCGATCCACATGCCTGGTCGGGAGGCTATACCCTTGATTCGGGACCATATATTTTGTCCTCGAAGCGACTACTTCATCTGGGAGATGAACACAATTTTGCTTCGTTGATGGTCGAACGCCTGGAGCAGGTATATACCAACCACGATAACGCTTATGTCTATGACGCGCAGGGCTGGTTTGGCCGTGACTACAATCGCCTGGTGCTCAAGGTTGAAGGAGATATTGATCGGGGGAGACTGCAAGAGGCCCGGACCGAACTATTCTGGGGACACGCGGTAGCCACATTCTGGGACACACAACTGGGTGTGCGTTATGACAGCGGAGTTGGACCAGACCGTGAATGGCTAGCCTTCGGAATTCAGGGGCTTGCACCCTACTGGTTTAACATCGATGCGACCGCCTATATGGGCATAGCCGGACGAACGGCTCTGCGCCTGAGTGCGGACTATGAACTGTTGCTGACGCAAAAACTCATCCTGCAGCCACGCGTTGAAATGAATCTGTATGGAAAGCGAGACGAAGCGAGGCAGATCGGTCGCGGCCTCTCCGATGCCACCGCCGGCTTGCGTCTTCGTTATGAATTCACGCGCCAGATCGCACCCTATGTGGGTGTCGAGTGGGTAGGCAGGTTCGGCGAGACCGCGGATTTCGCACGTGCCGTCAGCGAGCAGCAATCGGAAATGCGCTGGGTTGCTGGTATGCGTTTCTGGTTTTAGATTTTCCGGTATATCTCACTGGAAGCACCCGGGTTTTCAATTCAACTAAAGGAGATTATTTATGAAGAAGGCACTATCAATTTTGATCCTGGCCAGCTTGTCCACCATTACGCTGGCGGCTGGCGAACATGACATGAAAAGCCATCAAATGCAGAACCATAATATGGACGCCATGCACAAGGATACGGATACTTCGATGGTGGGCAAACCGGGCGATTCAGCCAAGGTCGTCCGCACTATCGATGTGACCATGGATGACAACATGCGCTTCACGCCGAGCCAGATCAGTATCGTGAAGGGGGAAACCGTACGCTTTTTCATCAAGAACACGGGCAAGATACCGCACGAGATGGTGATCGGTACCTTGAGTGAACTCAAGGAGCATGCGGAGATGATGCGGAATATGCCGGATATGAAGCATGTCGGATCGAACGCAGTTACGCTCGCGCCCGGACAACGCGGTGGACTGGTATGGCACTTTGACAAGACAGGCATTGTCGACTTCGCTTGTCTTATTCCTGGGCATTTGGAAGCCGGCATGGCAGGTAAAATTGAAATACAATAATTCGTTAAAGCGGGACAGCCTTGTCCAATGACAAGTGAGCCTGGACGAAGGGTCGTGTTTCCACCGTAAGATGAGCCTGGCGAGGCGAAAGTTGGGATCCTAGAGGCATGCTCGTGACTATACCCACCCAAGAACTACAGACACTGGCGCAGATACGCGCCTTGGTGGAGGGCAACCAGCCCATTTCGTTTACGTTGACAGATCGCCAATCGGCCTATGGCTGGATGACCGACACGCTTAAGGCTTAAGCGTTAGGTGCGCTGCAAACGCGCCGACCGTGGCGTGCTGCGGCATAACCAGCGACTTAGCGCATGTTTCATCGCGCTTAGTCGAATGGCTAGTAGTTTCATCAGTATCTTATCAAGGTGACCGGCTGGTCCCGTGCCGCGGTTACGCGCTGCATCACGCAGTTTGCCGCTGGCGGGGACATCAAGGACAGGCGTCATGCGCCTGCCGTGCCCTTCGAGCGGCGCTATACGGCGCAGGACATCCGCCGGTTAGCGCAGGTGGACGCGTTACACGGCACGCTATCCGGTAGTACCACGCGCAAGCTGTGTGAGCGTGCATTCAGGGTGCATGGCGATACCCGCTGCGAGCACAGCTGGCGGGTATTTCCAACCGGCACCTGTACAACCTGCGGCAACACCAGACCTATTCAAGCGTGCGAGGATGGTTCGACCAGACCCGTCCGGCCAAGCTAAATATCGGTGAGCGGCGCCAACCT
>JBCKWF010000001.1:0-46575 GCA_038922895.1 Gammaproteobacteria bacterium | reverse complement strand
TACAATTGTTCTGCCAGAACCACACGAATCAGCGCATGTGGCAGCGTGTAGTCGGATAATGACCAGCGTTGGTTTGCTGCAGCGAGTACAGATTCATCCAGACCGTCAGCACCTCCGATAATCAGGCTGGAATTCACACCCTGATCAATCCAGTTTTGCATGCAGTTGGACAGTTGCAGTGTGGTTTGACGCTTGCCGGTTTCATCCAGTGCAATGACATGATTGCCTTCAGGTAATGCGTCCAGGATTGCATGGGCCTCCTGCTGACGTAGTCTCTGAGTAATGGTATTTTTGCCGCGTCTGGCCGGGGTAACCTCGACCAGTTCCAGACTAATCTCGTGCGAGAGTCGTTTTTTATATTCGGCAAAACCGGTCTGGATCCAGTCCGGCATACGTTTTCCGACGGCGACAATGGTAATCCGGATCACACATCAGGGTCCGGATTTTTCTTCGAGGCGCGCTTTTTTTTCGGTGCCGGCGTCCAGAGTTTCTCAAGTTGATAATATTCCCGGATTTGGGGTTGCATGATGTGTATGACAAAGTCGCCCAGATCTACGAGTATCCATTCAGCATCTTTTTGTCCTTCAATACCGAGTAACGGCAGCCCGATCTGTTTTGCTGTTTCAATAATCTTGTCTGCAATCGCCCTGACCTGCCGGTTTGAGCGGCCGCAGGCTATGATCATCAGGTCAGTGATAGATGTCTGTTTCCTGACATCTAGCGTATTGATATTGACGGCCTTCATGTCTTCGAGCGCTGCTATTAGTTTTTCGGTTGCTTTTTTTGGTGTCATGATTTTTTCAGATATAGTTTTTCATTATGGATGTATGAAACTACCTTTTCCGGCAGCAGGTATGCAGGATTATGTCCCGCACTGATCAGCGACCGTAGCCTGGTTGATGATATTGCTAGCGTCGGGATGTTGACCTTCAGGATCCTTCCGGCCGGGGTGGTCTGGATGTCTGCCGGATTGTCGGTGTGTCTGGCTGCGTACAGGTCTGCAATCTGTTTATGGTCAAAACCGGTGTTCATATCAGGTCTGGTCGCCACAATAATATGAACCCGCTCTGGAATCAAATCCCATTGTTTCCAGCCGTGCAGGCCCTGGAATGCATCCATGCCCATGATCAGACATAGCGGCCTGTCGCCGAGTCTGCGGCGATACTCGCTGACAGTATCGATGGTCCAGGACGTACCGCCGCGCCGGATTTCGATATCATCAACCTTCAGCCCTTCGATATTTTCGGTTGCCAGCTGCAGCATGCTGAGCCGTTGTTCCGGTGTCGCGTGTACCGGTCCGCGGTGGGCGGGTGTGTGCGAGGGGACCAGGTTTACTTCAGCCAGATTTGCAGCCTGCAGGCATTCGATGGCGAGTCGCAAATGACCGGAATGGACCGGATCAAAAGTGCCGCCAAGTATACCTATCGGCAAATTCATCATTTACCAGCGACCAGCCACTAGCGACTGGTGACCAGCGTAAGAGTTCAGGAAAGAAAAGTACAAACATGGATGTCGGACTGTAGCCAATCGCTATTTCCTTATATGTCCGTCACCTATGACGATATACTTCTGCGATGTCAGTCCTTCCAGACCTACCGGTCCGCGTGCATGAAACTTGTCGGTGCTGATGCCGATCTCGGCACCCAGGCCGTATTCAAAGCCGTCCGCAAACCGGGTCGAGGCATTCACCATGACCGAGCTCGAATCGACTTCAGCCAGAAACCTGCGGGAATTCGCCAGGTTTTCAGTAACGATAGCATCTGTATGTTTCGAACCGTAACGGTCAATATGTTCGAGCGCCTGGTCGAGACCATTGACTATTTTCAGTGACATGATCGGGGCTAGATATTCTGTTGCATAATCCTGCTCTGTCGCGAGCTTTATGCCTGGCAGGATCTTTCTGGATTTTTCACAACCACGGATTTCCACGCCGGCCTTTTGATACATCGGGCCGAGTCTTTGCAGCACTGTGATCGCGATGGAGTCGGCCACCAGCAGGCATTCCATTGTATTACAGACACCGTAACGCTGCGTTTTCGCGTTGTAGGCGATAGCTATCGCCTTGTTCAGGTCGGCGCTGTCATCAATATAGACATGGCAAATACCGTCCAGATGTTTGATTACCGGCATGCGTGCCTGTTCGCTTACCCGCTGGATCAGGCCCTTGCCACCTCTGGGGATAATCACATCGACATATTCTGGCATTTGCAACAGCAGGCCGACCGCCTCGCGATCAGTCGTGTCGATTACCTGTACCGCATCTTCAGGCAGTCCTGCCTGTTTTAATCCTTTGCGGATGCAGGCAGCAATGGCCTGGTTAGAATGAATCGCCTCCGAGCCACCACGCAGTATGGTCGCGTTCCCGGATTTCAGACACAGACCTGCAGCATCTGCGGTCACGTTCGGTCTTGATTCATAAATGATGCCGACCACACCCAGCGGTACCCGCATCCTGCCGACCTGGATACCGCTCGGCCGGTAATGCATGCCACTGATCTCGCCGATTGGATCGGTCAGCGCGGCAATCTGAACAAGGCCGTCCGCCATAGCCTTGATACGGGACGGGTTCAGTTCGAGCCGATCCAGCATTGCAGGTTCGATATTGACTTTTCTGGCCGCCTCCAGATCGCTGGTGTTTGCCTGCATCAGTTCAGCTGTGCCGGCCTGGATAATTTCCGCGATCAGCCCCAATGCGCGGTCTTTTGCTGCGGTTGGTGCCTGCGCCATCAGGCGTGCAGCGGTCCGGGCCCGCTGTCCGGTTTCGGTTATGTATTGTTTTACATTCATATATTCAGTGTCCAGTGCCAAATGCATATTTTGATGGCGTCTGGCCCGGTCTGCCAGTCTGGTTCAATTATTTATACCGGGATGCAGGTCCACGCCTGCAAACCGGAACAGCAAGCTTTCCATCAGTTCCCACGGGTTACGTTTAACCGCACCCTTCAACGACCTGTCTATCAGTACAGCCTCCGCAAGCAATGATTCCAGCTGGCGGCGATTCAGCCGGTTCAGGACCTTGTTCAGTGCGGTCTGCCGCTGGTTCCAGATCCTGTAGTCAGCGTACACCTTGTCCTTGCTGGCCCCGTTGCTGATTTGCATGGATATCGCACAGAGTCTGCGCAGTTCCCACATTATAGCCCCAAACAGCCCGATAGGTTCGATACCTTCCTGGCGCAGGCCCCTCATCATGGCGGCAATACGCGCCCCTTCCCCGAGTAAAGCATATTCTATCAGCATAAACACACCATAGCGGGTGCTGTCAGTCACGCCGTCCTGCACCTGCTGTAATGTTATTTCGTCCTGGTCGGTCAGCAGGCATAACTTGTCCAGTTCCTGTTTTGCGGCCAGCAGGTTGCCTTCGGTACGCTGTGCGATCAGTGAGGCGGCGGCCTTGTCTATACGTTTGCCTTGCTGCCTGAGCCGCTGGATTATCCAGTCGGGCAGACGCGAGGGTTCTACCGGCCAGATCTGGACGATAACACCTGCCTGGTCGATTGCCTTGAACCAGCGACTTTGTTGACTACGTTTGTCCAGTTTTTCCATACTGACCAGCAGCGTTGTGTCCGGCGCGGGGTTGCCCGCATACACCGTCAGCACCTCGCTGCCTTCTTTCCCGGGCGACTGATCATTCATGCGCAGTTCCAGCAGTCGTTTGCTCGCAAACAGGGACATGGAGGCGCTTTCCTGCACAATCTGGTTCCACTCGAACCCCTTGTCGACTGACAAAACAGTCCGTTCGGCCCCGGCACGTCTGGCATTACTGCGTATCAGATCAGCCGCTTCCATCATTTGTAAGGGTTCGTCCCCGCTGAGCAGATACACCGGTGCAGGGTCGCTGCGCTGCAGATGAGATGCCAATTGATCTATGCCAAGGCGCATGTGGGAACAGGACCGTTATTTACCTGCCAGCGCGTTCAGGCGCCGGACTATCTGCGAGGCCGCCTGACGCAGCATTTCCTGTTCGAGTACACGTTGTTCGGACACAGATCCAAGCACCGCTGCGTCATTAAACGCATAATCACGGGTGACGCGGATCTGCTGACTGGAGAGAAGGTCCTCCTGGTCAGCATTGGTTACCGTCATTCTTACCGTCAGGGTCAGTTGATATTGCTCGACCTTGCCAGTGACAGCGGAGACACTCAGTACCGATTTATTCAGCAGTTGATCTGTCAGATACAGGTTGTATTCAGCCTCGTCAGCATTTGTAATAATGGTGCTGCCCAGGGTCTGCAGCAGTGTTCTGACTTCGTTGCCGACACCTGCAGCGGCTGCATCACTGATGGCGATACCATTGATTGCTGTGGTCGTGACAGCCTGTGAGCCCCGCAGATGGAAGCCACAGGATGAGGTAAGCAGTAATACTGCCAGTAGCAGAGAGAATTGCAGTTTCATTTCCAAAGTTCGCAACTTCAAATGTATTACCACAGGATAAAATCATGGGGCGGAACATACAAGGAAATTATACCGGTGTCAGATAACTATATTGACCAGCCGGCCCGGCACAACGATGGTTTTTCTGACCGGTTTGCCTTCGATAAAACGGCTGACATTGTGGTTGGCCAGTGCCATAGACTTGAGCAGATCTTCGTCAGCATCGACAGGAACGTTTATCTTGCCCCTGAGTTTGCCGTTCACCTGGACGATGAGTTCGATCTCTTCACGTTTCAGTGCATCCTTGTCCGCAGCGGGCCAGGGCGCATCCATAATCAGACCGGTATGACCCGATGCCTGCCAGAGGTTCTGGGTGATGTGCGGTACGATCGGTGACAACAGCAGCAGTGTCATTTCCAGACCTTCGTGCAGGACTGCCCGATCATTGTCAGTGCTTCCCTCAAGTCGGGTCAGTGTATTGATCAGTTCCATTACGGCGGCAATAGCCGTGTTAAATGTATAGCGGCGCCCTATATCATCATCGACCTTGGCCACGGTTTCGTGGATCTTGCGGCGCGCCTGCCGCTGCGCATTGGTCAGCGTGGCCTGGTCCAGCGCGGGGACATTTGTGTTACTGATAGTATCTGCGGCAAACCTCCACAGTCGTTTCAGAAACCGGTACGCGCCTTCTACCCCGGAGTCAGACCATTCCAGCGTCTGTTCCGGTGGTGAGGTAAACATCATGAACAATCTCGCTGTGTCTGCACCATAACTGTCTATCAGCGATTGCGGATCCACCCCGTTGTTCTTCGATTTTGACATTGTGCCAATACCGCCCGACTCGATAGCAGTACCGTCGGTCTTCAATACGGCCCCGATGCGCTGCCCGGTCTCGTCACGTTTTATCTCTACATCGGCCGGGTTGAAATAATGCAGCCGCCCCGTGTCTGACTTTCGAAAGAAAATCTCGTTTAACACCATGCCCTGGGTGAGCAGGTTCGAAAATGGCTCATCTATATTCACCTGGCCAAGATCACGCATCACCTTGGTCCAGAAGCGTGAATACAGCAGATGCAGTATCGCATGTTCTATGCCACCGATGTACTGGTCGACCGGCATCCAGTAGTTGGTCCTGGCATCCACCATACTGTTATTCTGATCGCTGCAACAGAACCTGAGATAGTACCAGGACGAATCGACAAATGTGTCCATCGTGTCGGTTTCCCGGCGTGCCGGTTTGCCGCATTGCGGGCAGGCGCATTGAAAGAATGCCGGGGTTTTGGCGAGCGGATTACCGCTGCCGTCCGGCACCAGATCGTCGGGCAATTTGACCGGCAACTGATCATCAGGTACAGGAACAACACCGCACTGATCGCAATGTATTAACGGAATCGGGCAGCCCCAGTAACGCTGACGGGAAATACCCCAGTCACGCAGTCGCCATACCGTTTTCTTTTCACCGAGTCCCTTGTCCTGAAGATCGGTAGCGATCGCATCCACGGCCTGCGCATAATTTAGGCCGTCGTAATTGCCGGAGTTGAAACAAATACCCTTTTCGTCAAAGCGGGAATCCCACTCAAGCCAAATCATTGGAGCGAAGTCTTCAGCGTATAGACTTGGAGCTTCTCTAGATTGATCGAACGGAATATTGCCAACGGTTTCATTCACGAAGGTTTGAGAAATAGCCTTGTCTTTCCACGAGCTTGGTATAATGACGGGTTTTATTGGGATGCCATATTTCCGGGCGAAGTGGAAGTCCCGTTCATCGTGCGCTGGCACGGCCATGACCGCGCCTTCGCCGTAACCCATCAGTACGTAGTTGCTGATCCAGACCGGGATTTTTTCGCCAGTCAGTGGATGCGTGACGTCAATGCCGGTTGGCATGCCTTTCTTATCCATTGTCGCGATATCGGCTTCCATGACCGAACCGTGCTTGCATTCCTCAATAAAGTTGGCGATTGCCGGATTGTTCTTCGCTGCGTGCGTGGCGAGCAGATGCTCGGCTGCGACCGCGCAGAACGTAACGCCCATGATGGTGTCGGCGCGTGTCGTGAACACCCAGAGCGTTGCCTCCTTGCCGTCGATTGTGTAAGGAAACGCGAACCGCACGCCATAGGACTTGCCGATCCAGTTGGCCTGCATCGTCCTGACCCTTTCCGGCCAGCCGGGCAATGCGTCCAGACACTGAAGCAGTTCATCGGCATAGGTGGTGATGCGCAGATAATACATCGGAATCTCGCGTTTCTCGATCTCGGCACCCGTCCGCCAGCCGCGACCGTCTATCACCTGTTCATTTGCCAGTACGGTCTGGTCGACCGGGTCCCAGTTCACTGTGCCGGTGGTCTTGTAGGCCAGCCCCTTTTCCAGCATGCGCAGGAACAGCCACTGGTTCCATTTGTAGTAATCCGGCTGGCAGGTTGCCAGCTCGCGGTCCCAGTCGATGGCAAAACCGAGCGCGAGCAACTGTTTCTTCATATAGGCGATGTTGTCCTGGGTCCAGCGTGATGGCGGGACATTGTTTGCCATCGCGGCATTCTCGGCCGGCAGGCCAAATGCGTCCCAGCCCATCGGCTGCAGCACATTCTTGCCATGCATGCGGTGGTAGCGGGAGATGACATCGCCAATCGTGTAATTACGGACATGGCCCATGTGCAGCTTACCGCTTGGATACGGGAACATGCACAGACAATAGAATTTTTGCTTGTCCGGGTCCTCTGTGACCTTCAGTGCACCGGTCTGTTGCCAGAGCTGTTGTACCTCGGTCTCAAGCTGACGCGGGTTGTATCGGCTTTCCATTAAATGACGTTATTCCTGTGCTATCGGGAAATTCCAGCGTGCAAGGATACAGCAGTGCCCTTGCAGCGAACAAGCAAGCAGCAGTAACGGGACAAAAAAAGACGGGCCCAGGCAGGGTATCGTCCGGGCCCGTTTCGGAGGACAGCTATTCAGTTACAAGCTGAACAGCTGGAACAGTTGTGGCTTTATTGCGCTGTACTTGTGCCGATAGTCAGCATTTCCCGGTTCGTATCCAGTGTGGCCTGGCCGATACCTTCAACCTGTATCAGGTCATCGACAGACTTGAACGGGCCGTTCTTTTCCCGCCAGGCAATGATAGCCTCGGCGCGTTTTTCGCCGACACCCTTGACCAGCATCAGCGTTTGTTTGTCAGCTGAATTGATGTTGATGGGGTCTGCGGCAGACAGGGTCAGGCTGAATGCCAGCAGCGTGATGAATAAAAATTTCTTGATGGTTTCCATAACATATCTCCTTTTCGTGTCAGTTAATCCATTATTTGCTTGAACTGCACAGTGATATTACACATTCGCACGGAATTGGAAATACCTCAAAAGGGGGATGCTGACAGCGCCCGGGCGCCCGGGCTGTTATGTCAGACAGAATTGTAGCGGTCTAGAACCTGACGTTTAGATCGACCTGGAGCAGATCCTGATCGGTATCTGTCAAAATCTTTTCGGACATATAGTAATCAAGCCCGAGCAACACATTTTTCATGATCTCATATTCAAATATAAATTCATGGCCGCGGATGCCGGTAAATCCTGAATAACGGTCCGCGTCCGGGAAAATATCAGGCCAGGCATTGTGCTCAAGGTTGACGTAGTTATACCTGAATGACCAGAGTCGATAAGCTGTCTTCAGACCGATCAGGTAACCATTATCTGCGTCCGTGTTGGTGTCAGCATTCTTGATCCAGTCACCCACAAGGCTGAATCTCGTCTGATCGACAAGCAAACCGGTAATGCCAATTTCACCCGCGAGTGAGTAGATGCCACCGAAATGAAAATCCGTGTTAGAACCGGTAGTCGGGAAGTCATTCAGCGCAGTGATATCTTCAAAGGTATAATAGGTGCCGACCACAGTCCCGAACAGATTATCGGCAGAAAAGGTCTGGCCAAGTTGCAGGTAAGCCATATAGGGATCCTTGGCGGATGTGCTTTTTTCCCCGAGTACCCACATGCCGCTGTTGGCGAACGTAGAGCCGAGGTCCGATTTATGATTGAAACTGACGGAGACGCCTTCCGGATTGATATCGGTATCCCACAACAGGTCGGAGACCATATACAGGTAGGCTGGTGCCCTGAATTTGCCGGCTATCAGTGCCAGCCGGTCATTAAATTTATACTGGGCGTAAGCATAATCGAGACTGACCAATTTCTTGGTGAACGAGTCGGTAAAGGACTGGTTGGTTGAACGTCCATCAGGTTTATCGCCGCTTGCCAGACCCCCACCGACTTCCCAGCCGGCTGTTGGCCGGGCAGTAACTCCTAACCGGTAACGTATTCGATCACGATCCCGACCTGTGCCCGGACCCTCCTGTTCGTTCTGATAGCGCAAGCGTATATCGCTTTTTATTGAAACATTCTCGGTCCAACTGGAACTGGCCGGCTTTACCTCAACAACTGCAGACTCCGTTTCCGGTTTTATTACAAGTTCATTCTGGGTGCTTACCGACGGTTGTTGATTGTCCTCTGCTGCGGCCTTTTGCAGCAATTGATATTCCTCATCGCTAATACTGCCCTTGTTTTTCAATATCTGTATCAGCTCCAGTAAGGCACTGTTAGCCGCATAGACCTGGGACGGTACAATTGAAAATGTCGCAGCAATAACCATATATGTGAATGTTTTGACCAGTTTTTCTAACACAGGTATCTCCCGATTTGAGTAATAAAGCTGTATGAAACCAGCGCGGGAAGCGTATGACATGAATATGACAGTACTGTTACAATCAGATTGCTTGCATATTACAAGGCAAGCATTTTCTATTATTGTTTAATCGTTTCTACATATTAAATTAATCAAATTGGTAATATTTATAGCATTAAATCTGAATGTGCCTGATTACATTACACAGATGAAAGAACGGATACTCGTAATTGAAGACGAAGCGGCGATCCGTGAAATGCTTGGCTATGCACTGATGAAGGAAGGCTATATCTTCGAAGAAGCCGCTACTACAGAGGATGCCAGGCTGGTAATTGAGCGTCGTAAACCCGATTTGATATTAATGGACTGGATGTTGCCTGGAGTCAGCGGGGTCGATTATGCAAGGCGCTTGCGGTCGAATATGGAAACCAAAGACATTCCAATCATCATGTTGACTGCCAAGGGTGAGGAGACCGACAAGGTCCGGGCGCTGGATATCGGTACGGATGACTATATCACCAAACCCTTTTCGACCAAGGAGCTGTTGGCAAGGATACGTGCGGTCATACGCAGGACTTCGCAGAAAGAGACGCTTGATGTCATTGAAGTCCAGGGACTTCGGCTTGACCCTGAGACCTGTCGTGTCAATGCGGGAGAGACCATCGTTGATATCAGCCCGACAGAGTTCAGACTGCTCCATTTTTTTATAAAACATCCGGAAAAGGTCTATAATAGGGCCCAACTACTCGATCAGGTCTGGGGCCAGAATGTCTATGTGGAAGAACGGACGGTTGATGTCCATATCCGCAGACTGCGTAAAACGCTGGAGCCTTTCGGTTTCGATAAATTTATCCAGACTGTCCGGAGTTTTGGTTACCGCTTCTCCCTCAAGTAAGCCCTTCCCCGCTGCCGTCTTATGAAGCAGGATATTTATCGTATCTCAGGCGTATTACTTGTTTCACTGCTGGCCGGTGTGTTGACCGACTATGTATTTGTCTGCCTGTTCGCGGGACTGCTGGCCTATAATTACTGGGAATATATGACCCTTGCCAGGCTGCTGAAGTGGATGCATCGCAAGCGTGATGCTGATTCACCAACCGATACCGGGGTACTTGGCGCCATTGCAATGCAGTATGACGAGCTGCGCGATCACCACAAAAAACAGAAGCGGAAACTGGCCAGCTATCTGCGACAGTTCAAGGAGGTAACCCTGGCATTGCCTGATGCAATCGTTGTACTCGGCAGTAATGATGTAATTGAGTGGAGCAACAGCAAGGCTAGGCCATATCTGGGAATACGTCATCCTCAGGACCGGGGCCAGAGGCTGATTAACCTGTTTCGTCATCCGGCACTGGTCAGCTTCATGAAAGAGACCAGGGGCAAAAATCAAAGGATAGAGAGGGGCCTGGATCTGATCTCGCCGGTTAACCAGGACATGAATCTGGAATTACGGCTGATATCCTACGGTGATTCGGGAAAACTGCTGCTGGCGAGAGACATTACTACTATCTACCGTATCAATCGGATGCGTACCGACTTCATCGCAAATGCTTCACACGAGCTGCGTACACCTTTAACAGTTATTTCAGGTTATCTTGAATCTTTTGAGGATGATTTTGCCGATGCTGGTAGCGGTCAAACCAGGGCCAAAATCAGGCAGATGCGAAAACAGACAGAGCGTATGCGGCGCCTGATCGAGGACCTGTTGAAACTCTCTACACTGGAGACAACAGAAACCCAGACCCAGCGTGAACCGGTCCGGGTCCCGGATCTGCTGAATGGCATTATTGAAGAGGCCAGGGCCATCAGCGGGGATCAAAAACACCAGTTTGTGGTCGAAGCAGATAGCGATTTGTGGCTGGAAGGGGACCGCAACCAGATCTACAGCGCTGTTTCAAATGTAGTTTTCAATTCAGTCCAGCATACGCAAGATCTCGGAAAAATCACGGTTCGCTGGTATGCCGATGCACAGGGGCCCGTTCTGGAAGTAGCTGATACCGGCGAAGGTATCAGTGCTGAACATATTCCGAGAATTACCGAACGGTTTTACCGTGTCGATCGAGGGCGTTCCCGTGAAAAAGGCGGGACCGGGCTGGGACTGGCCATCGTCAAGCATATCCTCGCCAGACATAATGCCAGGCTGGAAATTGAAAGCGAGCCCGGAGTCGGAAGTACATTCCGGTTCCGGTTTCCGGCCTCTCTGATGCTGAGCAAAGGCATGATTACAGAGAAGGCCTTGCCAACAGGGACGACAAAAGGCCGATTCTAGGCGTTGTCACATAATTTTAATATTCGTGTCATATCCTGATCATGGTTCGGATGCATGATCCTGGCCAAATCATATAGTGTACAAAACGGTTTATCTGGAGATAACAATGAAAATTCATTTGAAAATTATCGCAGTGTTGTTACTGGTTGTTGGATCATGGGCTGTTCTGGCTGATACAGAGATGGATCCTGCACTGCCTGACTATACTAGGCAGAGCGGAATTTCCGGGAATATTATCAGTGTGGGCTCAGATACATTGGCCAATCTGATGACACTGTGGGCGGAGGAATTTAAACGCTTGTATCCGAATGTAAGTATACAAATCCAGGCAGCCGGTTCATCCACGGCCTCTCCCGCATTAACAGAAGGCACTGCCAATCTGGGTCCGATGAGCAGGATGATGACCCAGGGTGAGATCGCTGCATTTGAGGGTAAACATGGTTACAAACCGACTGCTATTGGTGTAGCTATCGACGCGTTGGCCGTCTATGTGCACAAGGACAATCCGTTGCAAGGGATGACCATCGCCGAGGTTGATGCAGTTTTTTCTGCTACCCGGAAATGTGGGCATGCTGAAGATATTACCAGCTGGGGCAAACTGGGTCTTGATGCTAACTGGGCCTCACGCCCCCTGCAGCTGTACGGCAGAAATTCGGTATCCGGGACCTACGGATATTTCAAGGAACATGCCCTTTGCAAGGGAGATTTCAAGAATACGGTGAATGAACAGCCTGGTTCTGCCTCGGTCGTGCAGGGCATATCCAAATCAATCAACGGCATCGGCTATTCCGGCGTAGGCTACAAGACCTCCGGCGTTGTCGCAGTCCCGCTCGCTAATAAATCGGGTGAGCCCTATATCGAGGCCACTGCTGACAATGCAATTGCAGGTAAATATCCCTTGTCACGATTCCTTTATATCTATGTGAACAAACACCCGAACAACCCATTACCTCCGTTGGAAACAGAATTCCTCAAGATGGTGATGTCGAAGCTCGGACAGATGGTGGTGATCAAGGACGGTTACATACCCTTGCCTGCTACCGTGGCCAGGCAACAGTTAGGTCTGGCACAATAGCTGCTGCTGGTTGACCATCAGCAGACAGATATAGCAACAACGCAGTCTGCCACAAGTGTGCCCTGAACAGCGGGGCACGCCCATTTTGCTTGGTCCCTGCCGGTTTATCAGACGGAGTTTATCCCTGATATTTTGTCAATAAGTAGACCGATCAAGATCCTGTTAAGACCTCATATCGGGTAAATTAAGGGAAAATAGCGATGATTTCAGGGTTTTTCAGCATGATCAGCAATTGCTAATGCCTGTGGGCGTGTTTAAACTGAAATTACCATGATCCGCGTTGCCAACCTGATAAGCACATATGCCCATGACCAGATGACACTGAATCGTATCATCAGGTGGGTCGAGGTTGTGCTGGTTGTCCTGCTCGCAGTCTCGCTGGCGCGACTGGCTGGTGAATTGATCCCGTCGGTTCCGGGCAGCACTACCGCTGCAAGTTCCGGCTGGTTCGTGCCGGTCGAACCCCAGGGCCGGCCAACTGTTCAAATACAATCAGACGCCGACAGAATCTCGCCTGCATTAAGGCAAATGTTTGGTAAGGCTAATGTATCTGCCATGTCCGAGGACGCAATGCAGCAGCCATTGCAGCAGACCAGCCTGAACCTGACCCTGAAGGGCATATTGGCAGACAGTGGTTCTGACAACAGACTGGCCCTGATCGCGGTCGGTGACAACAAGGAAAAAGTCTACCGTGTAGAAGACCAGATTGAAGGGGCTGAAATTATAAGGATTGAAACACGCCGGGTCATCATCCGCCGTAACGGGATGACCGAGGCATTGGATCTGGCAGTGAAAAAGCTGTCAACTAATCCGACCAGGACCAGTACACCGGACCGTATCAGCTTCAATAATGGTATACGCAAGCTAGGTAATAATGAATGGACCATGTCACGTAGTTCATTGAAACAGCAGTTAAATAACCTGCCTGCATTATTGCAGCAGGCCACCGCCGTGCCATACAGCGAAGATGGTGAACCGGCCGGCTTTCGCATCGTTGATTTACAGCAGGGTAGTGTGTTTCAGCAGCTTGGTATCCAGCAGAACGACATTATATATTCTGTCAACGGTGCCGCGATCCGCAATGTTGAAGAAGCATTAAATGCTTACCGTAATCTTGGTGCTGCCAGCGCGTTCAAGGTCGGCGTGGTGCGTGATGGTAAGGAAATTAACCTCAATCTTGCTGTCGAATAACCGGGTCAATTATGGATCATAATCAGTACATCAAGCGCTATCATTTACTCCTGCTACAGGTCTCTGTCTGTATATTGTTACTGGTTCCGGACAGCGTCCCGGCCCAACCGGTCGATACAACCAGCGTCCCGGCCGCGCAGGTCAATTTCGATTTTGAAGATGCGGATCTGCGGGCGGTTATACAGGCAGTTGCCGAATTTACCGGCAAGAATTTTCTGGTCGACCCGCGTGTGCAAGGCAAGGTCACGGTGGTTGCCCCTACACCATTGACTGAGGAACAGGCTTATAAGGTGTTCCAGTCTGTGCTCGAAGTAAACGGTTTTGTCACAATTGAGGCGGACGGTGCGATCAAGATTGTTCCGGCAGAAGAGGGTAAGGTGCGGGATACCAGTGTATATGAAGAAGGTGCACAGCCCGGTAATGATGATATGCAGACGCGCATAATACATCTCGAATATGTCAATCCGGAACGGCTGGTGCCGATCTTGCGGCCGCTGGTGCCCGCCTACGGACACATGGCGGCTGACACCGAATCCTCCTCTTTAATTATTACTGACCGCGCTGCAAATGTGGATCGTATCGTCAGTATAGTCAGAAGACTGGATCGTCCCGCACAGAATGGCGAGCTGGAAGTGATCACGCTGGTCCACGCTTCGGCTGCGCAGATGGCTGAATTGCTCGGGCAATTGTATCCGCCTGTGGCTGATCCGGCCTTACTGGGTAGTGGAGTTATGGTGATGGAGGATCCGCGTACGAACAGTCTGGTAATCAAGGCGGATGTATCAACCCGGACCGAGATCAGGGAATTGCTCGCCAATCTGGATATACCAACCGACAATAACGGTGATACCCAGGTAATTTTTCTGAACAATGCCGATGCGGAAAACCTGGTCAGCGTATTGCAGGACACAGTGAATAGTAACACTGGTGCGCAACCGGCAACCGGTGCAGTATCAAAGCTTACTATCAAGGCAGATCCGGACACGAATGCGTTGATAGTGCATGCCTCCAAGTCTGAGTTCAATGAAATCAGACAGGTGATCGAAAGTCTGGATGTGCGCCGCCTGCAGGTCTATGTCGAGGCACTGATCGCCGAGGTATCCGTGGATGTCGCCAAGGAATTTGGTATCCAGTTTCAGACTGCCGATGGTCTCAGGAACGACAACCGGGGCGTGATTGGCAGCAGCGGATTTGATCTTGGTACCAGTATCCAGGATGTGACTCTGAATCCGCTGGCACCCGGGGCCGGTCTCAGTATCGGTTTTATTGACGGGACTGTGGTGCTGCCGGACGGAACCGAGATTATCAATCTGGTTGGATTGGCGAGGGCCCTGGAAAGCCAGAGTGGTACCAATATCCTGTCTACCCCGAACATCCTGACGATGGACAACCAGGAAGCGCAGATTGTGGTTGGTCAGAATGTGCCGTTTGTGACCGGGGCCTACAGCCAGACTGGTGCAGGCAGCGCGCTCAATAGCCCGTTTCAGACCATCGAACGCAGGGACGTCGGCCTGACTCTGCGCATTAAACCACAGATAACCGAGGGTAACTCGATCAAGATGGAGATTTACCAGGAGGTTTCCAGCGTCGCGCAACGGGGTGAGGCCCAGGACATCGTGACGAACACGCGTTCATTGAAAACTACTGTGATAGCCGAAAACAATCGCATGGTGGTGCTGGGTGGACTGATTCAGGATGATACCTCGCAGACCCGGCAGAAGGTCCCCTTGCTTGGAGATATCCCGATCCTGGGTAATCTGTTCCGTTATCGAAGCAACAAACGTTCAAAAACGAATCTGCTGATATTTCTGCGGCCGCGTATCGTACGTGCATCGACGGACATGGATGAACCGACCCGCCGCAAGTATGAATACCTGGATGAACTGACCAGTAAGCAGCAATCAGGAAGACCTGCGGAGAAATCACCACCATTACAGGAATGGGAATACATCAGTCCGGTTGTACAGCCGCAACAACAACCAGCTACCGGGGTCCCACAACAATGAACCTAAGGGCTGGCAAGGTGCCGGCTGAAGACAACGGGCTGGTATCAGCGACCGGCAAGCCTGAATCTGTGATCAGTGAGTTTGAACCCGTCTCCCCCGAATCTGCATCAGCACTCATCGAACGCGCCAGGCAACTGGGCTGGCTATGGGATGAACACCCCGATATCAGCAAGCTGGATCAGTCCCTCGCCTCAATGTTCGGATTTGGCCAGTCCCGCCGTCTGGGAATACTGCCGGCCTATCGGGAATCAGACATTACCGTTATCTGGTTGCGCCCCGACGTGACCTGGGCCACCTGGCTTGAAGTCCAGGCAGAGTTTGGTTCCGGTATACAGCCAGTGCTGATTGGCGTAACTGCATTTAATCGTGCCTTGCAGCGTGCCTTTGAACGGACCGGTGCGGCAGCGGATGTGGTTGAGGATCTGGGCGACTCAGTCGATCTGGAAACTGCCTCGGCGGCGCTGCCCGAAGACTTGCTGGATAACCAGGATGATGCACCCATTATCCGCCTGTTGAATGCGGTAATGACCCAGGCAATCGAGGAAGGTGCATCTGATATTCATGTGGAACCGTTCGAGTCACATATGGTCATCCGTTACCGTGTCGATGGCATGCTGCGTGACGTGGTCGAGCCCCCACGTGCGCTGGCCGGACGGATTGCGGCCAGGATCAAGGTAATGGCACGACTTGATATTGCCGAGCGGCGTGTGCCGCAGGATGGCCGTATCAGTCTGCGGCTGGCGGGAAGGATGGTTGACGTGCGTGTGTCCACACTGCCCACCTATTATGGGGAGCGCATAGTCTTGCGTGTGCTGGAAAAAGAACAGGGCCCATTATCACTGCAACAGATTGGCATGCCTGCAGATATCAGTTCCGCTTTTAGTGGACTGTTAGGTTCACCGCACGGAATTTTTCTGGTCACCGGACCGACCGGATCCGGCAAGACCACAACTCTGTACGCCGCCTTGCAGCAGGTGCGTAACCCTAAAGTGAATATCATCACTATCGAGGATCCGATTGAATATGAGCTCGCAGGTGTCGGACAGATCCCGGTCAATACAAAAACCGGTATGACTTTCGCGAGAGGCTTGCGCGCCATACTGCGACAGGACCCTGATGTCATCATGGTCGGTGAGATCCGTGACCTGGAAACAGCGGAGGTATCGGTACAGGCCAGCCTGACAGGCCATCTGGTTTTTTCCACCCTGCATACAAATGATGCGGCCGGCAGCATCACCCGTATGGTCGATATGGGAGTAGAACCGTATCTGGTCGCCTCCAGCCTGGTCGGGGTGATGGCCCAGCGCCTGGTGCGTAAACTCTGCCTAGTCTGCCGTCAGCCACATAGCGCCGATGCAGGTGAACATCAACTGATCGGAGTAGAACAGGATACTCCTTTGACCATTTATTACCCCGGTAACTGTGAAGCCTGTAGTTATACCGGTTACCGCGGCCGCACGGGCATATACGAATTGATGATAGTGGATGAACAGATTCGCCAGTTAATTCACGACAACCACGGTGAGCAGACGCTACGCAAGCTCGCTCGCGATAAAGGTATGCGTAGTCTCCGTACTGACGGAATCGCCAGGGTAGTTGCCGGTGAGACGAGTCTGGCAGAGGTGCTGCGAGTAACGCAGGTTTGACATGGCCGCGTTTGAATACCATGCACTTGATGCCGGCGGGCGGTCCCGCAAGGGGGTGCTAGCTGGTGATTCCCCCCGTCAGATACGTGCATGGTTGCGTGGGCAGGGACTGTTTCCGCTGGACGTCCAGCGGGTAGCTGAGCATAGTGAAGCTGGTGTATCACAACGATTCAGACAGTCGGTATCTACAGCAGACCTTGCCCTGATGACCCGTCAACTTGCAACAATGGTGCGTGCGGGCATGCCGCTGGAGCAGGCGTTGCGTGCGCTGGGTGAACAGACCAGCCGCCGTAACCTGCAATCCGTCATTACCGGAGTACGCGCACATATATCAGAAGGCCTCTCGCTTGGCGAAGCACTGGGAAAGTTTCCTGGTACGTTTCCCGAAATGTACCGGGCCATGGTCGAGGCAGGTGAAGCCAGTGGTCGCCTGGATGAAATCCTGGATCGACTGGCCGACTATACGGAAGAGCAACAACATCTGCGGCATAAACTCGGCGTCGCGCTGATCTATCCGGTCCTGTTGACTATCGTTGCAGTGTTGATAGTAATAGCCCTGTTGACCTATGTAGTGCCTGAAGTCATCAAGGTATTTGAACAGACCGGTCAGCAATTACCGCTACTTACCCGTGGTCTGATTGCCGGCAGCGATTTTGTCAGAAACAACGGCCTGTATCTGCTGGCCGGTATTGCAGGGCTCGGCATGTTGTCGGTATATATGCTGCGACGTCCTGCGGTACGTTACCAGCGTGACAAGCTGCTGTTGCGCTTGCCGTTTATCAGCAGCTTGTATCGTATTATTAATACAGCGCGTCTGGCCCGGGTGCTGGCTATCCTGACGGGCAGCGGTGTGCCCTTGCTCGAAGCCCTGCATATCGGGGCGCAGGTGATCAGCAATATGCCAATACGCGAGGCCGTGCTGGGCGCGGCTGTAACGGTGCGGGAAGGAGGCCGTTTACATGATACGCTGAAGCGGACCGGATACTTTCCGTCGTTGCTGGTACACCTGCTGGCTGCAGGCGAAGAGAGTGGTGAGCTGGAAAGTATGCTGGAGCGTGCCGCTATCCATTATGAACGTGAACTTGGAACCACGGTGTCTGCCGCAACCGCATTGATTGAACCGTTGTTAATACTGGTTATGGGTGGCATCGTGCTGGTCATCGTGCTGGCCATACTGTTGCCTATATTCGAGATGAACCAGTTGGTAGGGATGTAACCGTGTTAAAGATATATCAATCATCGCAAGCCCGGGTTGGCTCCCGCATTTGTTGCGGGTCCAGTTCACTTATTTATCTATGCAGGTTTTGCCCGAAGGAGAATGGATATTGATCACGTTGACGTCCTGCGCTGGCAGTCGGAACTATAATCGCGGATTTACCCTGATTGAGCTTATGGTCGTGGTGGTAATCCTGGGTATCCTCGCGGCGGTTGTCGTGCCGAGGGTGATGGACCGGCCCGATCAGGCCCGTATCAGCGCGGCACAAAGCAATATCCGTGCGATTCGCTCCGCGCTCGATATGTACAAGCTTGATAACCATGCTTATCCTACTACTAATCAGGGTCTGCAGGCGCTGGTAGAGCGACCCGGTTCCGATCCGGTACCTCCCAGCTGGAACCGTTATATGGAGAAAATTCCGCAGGATCCCTGGGGCAAACAATTCCTGTATCTGCAACCGGGCAAGCATGCTGATGTGGATGTATTCAGCCCTGGACCGAATGGTCGTAGCGGAGATGAAGACGATATCGGATCCTGGCAGCTCTGAAAGGCCGGTTGCGAATGTTCCTCTCACTCCTTACTCCTCACACCTCACGGCCGCATGGTTTTACCTTACTGGAACTACTGGCAGTGATCGTAATCATCGCCGTGTTGGCCGGCATGGTAGTTCCAATGCTGGGCAATAACCGTAATCGGGATGCCGCCACCGCTGCGAACCGGATGGTGCTGTTAATAAATCAGGCCAGGGAAGAGGCCGTGATGTCAGCAAGGATATGGCAGGTAATACTCGACCCGGTCGAACATAGTTATCGTTTTCTGCAGATTGCCGGAAATGAGTTTGTAGACGTCACCCTGCAACCGTTCGCTGGCGATCACCAGATATCGGCGGTTACGCTGGACAAGCTGGAGATAAACGGACAATTCCTGTCGGTACCCGGGGAGATTTACCTTTTCCCAACGGGTGAACAGGATTCATTCAGACTGGTACTGCAAGGTGAACAGCGAGAATATGTGGTTGCAATGGGTCCGGTAGGGGAAGCCGGGGTGCTGGAACTGTGAAAACCAGAGCCTGCTCGAGACAAGCCGGTTTTACCTTGCTTGAAGTCCTGGTTGCACTTATGGTCATGGTCATTGCGATGACGGCATTATGGAAAGGTCTTGCCCAGGGGATTGCCGTCAGTCAGGGGCTACCGGACAGGGTTATCGCGCGTTGGGTCGCGCAGAACCGGATTACAATGCGCCAGGTGATGGGTGAATGGCCGGATACGCGTGCCTATAGTGGATCTGAACAGATGGGTGGCCAGACCTGGTACTGGAACGAACATATCGCAGAGACCAGTCAGACGCAAATGCGCAGCATTACTGTCAGTGTGGGTAAGGACGAAGATTCTGCGCTGATTAGCCTGCAGGGTTTTCTGCAAAATCCTGCGACCCGGTCCGTTTCATTCGAAAATGTAACGGATGATCGGGGGCGGCGATGAAATATCGCTCATACGAACAGGGTATGACCCTGCTGGAGGTCCTGGTAGCGTTGACGATATTCATCCTGATGGCCGGTGCGGGATACAGCGGCCTGCAGCAGGGGCTCGCGATCCAGGACGGCCTGCAGCAAAAACGACAATACTGGCGTCGGCTGGATACTATAATGATACTGCTGCAACAGGATTTTGATCAGGCCAGGAACCTGTCACAACGGATACCAGTGAATGCGGTCCGCCCATTTGTGGGTGCCAGCGAACCGAACCCGGCAGCCCAAGGGGAGTTAGTGTCATTTACGAGGGGCGGCCACGCATCCTATAGTGCAGGTCTGGTCAGTCCTCATCTGCGTGTAGCCTACCGGCTGCGGGAAGGCAGCTTGTATCGGACAACCTGGCCGCGACTGAATATGCCGGAATCTGAACAGGGTACAGAGGCCGAACTCATTGATAAGGTGACAGACATCCAGTTGCGATTTCTGGATACCACCCGTCAGTGGAATGCATCCTGGCCGACCATTCCCGCAACCGATCAAGCGGCTGGCTTGCCACTAGCGGTCCAATTGACCTTAACGCTGGGTAGCCAGCAAACTTATGAACGCGTGTTCAATGTTGGCGCTGCAAACTGATTTGAGTGTCCGCCAACGCGGTGTGGCGCTGATAACTATTTTGCTCATAGTGGCGATACTGACGGCCATTGTCAGTCGTATCGGACTGTCGAACCAGGTCTGGGTGAGACAGGTGGAAAACAGTGCTGCACTGGCCCAGGCGGACCTGGCATCCAGGGCAGCACAGGCCTGGATTGCCGGCATACTCGAACAGGACGATAACAGTTTTGATGCTGTGACCGATCTGTGGGCACAACCGCTGCCACCGCTGCCGGCAGGATGGGGAGTATTGTTTGGATGGGTGGAAGACCTGCAGGCCCGGTTTAATCTGAACAATCTGGTTGATGCAGAAGGCAAGCTGGATACGCTGGCGATGCAGCAGTTCGAGCGTTTGTTACAGATCCTTGAACTGAATCCCGGGATAGCCCAGGCTGTGGCTGACTGGATCGATGCGGATAGTAGTACTGCAGGTCCCTGGGGCGCGGAGGATGTTTTTTATATCAGTCTGGCCACGCCTTATTTTGCGGCAAACCGCCCGTTCGAAGATACGGCTGAGCTGCGGCTGGTTCGTGGAGTAGATCTGGAGGTCTGGCAAAAACTGGAGCCTTATGTCAGCGCCTTACCTGAATCGACCCCCATTAATATTAATACGGCCAGTACCGAGGTGCTGGCAGCTGCAGTAACGGAATGGGAGCTGTCAGGTCAGACAATGCTGCTGGCGGAAGTGTGGACAGCTAAAGTGGCTCAACAGCCTGTGGAGGATATGAATATTGTCTCCGAGCAGATGCTTGGCGACAAGACCAAACCGATCCCACCGGGCCTGGTCCTGGGGACACGGTTTTTTAACGCACACACACAGTTGAGTTTTGATAATGTCGTATACCGGATGACGACCTTGTATCGGCGTGATCAGGGCCAGGCCGTAATCCTGCGGCATAACCGCGAGTTACGCTAGACTTTCATCTGTAATGGAAAATAACAGACTATATTAATATGAGCATACGTGGCGAATATTGGTGGGTGCGCCTGCATGCGAATGGCATAAACTGGGCGCGTTGCTTTACTGGCGAATCTGGTCTGCGGCAACAGGGCAGTTGTGCGGAGATTGCCGCGATACCGGCCCCGGCAGGTGCCAGACTTGTGTTGTGTGTGCCTGGAGATCGGGCCCGTATACATAAGGTCAGTCTGCCGGTACGCAACCGTAAGCGTTTTCTGCAGGCCTTGCCGTTTGCCCTCGAAGATCAACTATTGCATGAGCCCGCCTCATACCATCTGGTCCCACTGCAGACGGACAGAGGTGTACAGGATGTGCCGGTCGTGGTGATTGAACATGCGTACCTGGGCGGACTGCTGGAACAATGCAAACAGTCTGGCTGGCAAGTAAGTATGCTGGTGCCGGACTATCTTGCCATACCCGCGCCGGATCCAGGTGTATGGTTGATTGATGCGAGTATGCCACCCTTACTACTGAGAATGCCGGGTCGACAGGGGGCCGTGTTGGCAGGGGGGCCCGGCACACAGACTATCGGGACGCTGTTGCTGGCGCTGGAACAGGCCAATCCCCCACCACAATTATTACGGGTACGGGTCGCTGATCATCAGCAATATAAAACAGTCTCTGCCTGGTCGGATGCGCTCACGTCACGTAATATTCAGCTTGATATCTTTCTAGATGAGCGCCCACGTAGTGCCTGGCTGGCATGCCAGCCGTTGCCTGAACCGGGCACGAATCTGTTGACAGGCCCTTATGCAAACAGGGATCGGCAGGGCCTGAATCTGCACAGGCTGCTGCCTGCGACTGTAATGCTGGCAGTACTGATTGTGATCAGTGCAATACACTGGTTGGTTAATGGTGCGAAGCTTCAGTCAGAACATCTGCAACTGCAGCAATCGATTGAAGCAACTTATCGTCAGGCCTTCCCTGCGGCAAACAACCTGGTTGACCCGCGCTTTCAGATGGAGCAAGAGATCAAAAGTCTGGTAGAAAACAGCCAGTCTGGAAATAACAGGTTGGATTTGCTCGCTCGACTGGAACTGCTGTCCGGGGTGCTCGTGGCAAATCCGGACTCCCGGTTACAAATGATTAATTTTGACGGCAGTAGTATCACGCTGGAAGTCAGTGTTGCCGATTACGAGTCTCTGGAACTATTGCAGGGTCAACTGGCACAGTTTACTTCTGTCGATATTGAAAATGCAGAACTGAAGGACGGTCGTGTGTATGGCCGTATCCGTCTGGGTGGGCAGGTGTGATGTTACAGGAAAGAGTATTGTCCTGGTGGGAGCAGCGGGCAGCGCGGGAAAAATCCGTGCTTGCAGCCGGGGCTGTGCTGCTGCTGATTGTGATTGCCTGGTTGTTGATTGGACCGGCGATCCAGCGACGTGAACAAGTGGAGGCGGAAATACCCGGCTTGCGTGAGGACCTGGTCTGGATGCAGGCACAGATCGCTGAAATAGGTCAACTGCGCGGTGTAACTGATCCTGCCAGCCCCGGGAAAGCAGTCCTGACCATTGCATTGGTAGAAGAACTGTTGCGTGAATCTGGTGTGCATGGGCAAGTCAGTGAACTGCGGTCTGCCTCGGGGCAAGGAGTTTTGCTCAGGTTTGAGCAGGTAGCGTATGCGCAATTGATGGAATTTCTGTTGCAGCTGCGTAATCGGGCCGCTGCCCGAATCAGTCTGGCCAGTATCAGCCGTTTGCAGGACCAGCTTGGTATGGTTGAGGCAAGCCTGTCACTGATCCCAGCTACTACGCAATGATGCAGTACCGGCGTCGATTATTGTACGCCGGGCCGGCGATTTTTTTGATTTCGTTTTTGATACAATTGCCGGCAGATCGTGTCCTGCACCGGTACCGGGATGAAATCCCGGTAAATATACAGTGGCAGCAGGTAACCGGGACAGTGTTTCATCCCGTTTTTTACAACCTTAGTTTCAGATTATCTGATACGCGCAGCTTACTGATTGAATCCTTTGAGGTAAGGGTTTCAATCCTGTGGTTGTTGCTCGGCCGGCTAAGGCTGCAGTTTGAGCTTGTGCCTGATGAAGGTGCAGTCAGCGGTGTGCTAATACTGAATCGGGACGGGTGGCAGCTACCACAGCTTGAAGGCGCACTGCCCGTGCAAATATTGTCGATGCTTTTACCCGAACTGAACATGTTTGGTCCGCGCGGACGAATTGTTTTCAATGGCAATGCGTTAGCCGGTAATTACCGCAAGTTGCCTGCAACAGGCAGGTTCGCAGCGAATATAGAGGGACTGCAACTGGATCAATTGAACACACATCGGCCTTTGGGTAATTACTCGATTCAGTTACAGACCGTTGCTGGTGGGCCTGTGCAGGGAAAGATCGAGACCGTGTCCGCAGATGCGCTATTAAGTGTACAGGGCGACCTTAGTATGGATCCGGCCGGTAGTATACTGCGGTTTACAGGCCAGGCCTGGGTTGCTGCTGATGCGCCAGATTCAGTCCAAGGCCTGTTGTCGTTGCTGGGCCCAATAGAACAAGGTCGTGCCCGTATACAATGGCAAGCTGGTTTATAAGTCAATCCTGATTCCCCGTCTTTTGATAGCATACCTGTGCTGTTGTTAATGCGCAGTCTCGTTTTGAATCCGTAACTGTTGTGCCTTGGCTGCATCACCTGCCTTTTGATATACATAGGCGAGATTCAGCAGTGCATATCTGGATGATAATGTTGCATGGGAAAACACTACAAGCAGTTGAGTATTGAAGAGCGCACTCTGATTCAAACAGGGTTATCGCAAGGCTACAAGGCTAGCGAGATCGCTCGTGAGCTGTGTCGATCTACCAGCACAGTGAGCCGCGAGTTGCAACGTAACGGCTGGAGTCGTCCACAAGAGCCGCGGCGCGCGGGAAGACCTTCGCCGGCGGGCGGTTATAAATCTGATGAGGCACAGCGACGCGCCCAGCGCTGCGCTATAGAGCCACGTACCCCGTGCAAACTGCGGTCTGGTAATGCGCTATGGGGACAGGTCAAAAAATACCTGTGCGTGGGTTATTCACCGGAGCAGATTGCTGCCACACTAGCAGCCGTGCATCCCGATACTCCCAGCTTTCAGGTTTCTCACGAAACCATCTACACGGCCATTTATGCAATGCCGCGTGGCGAGCTGCGTACCGAAGTAATTAGCTGGTTACGCCAAGCGACGCCCGCGTGCCCGAGGTGAGGACAGGCGTGGACGTAGCCCTGACATGGTCAGCATTCATGATCGTCCACCAGAAATAGAGGAGCGCTTGTCCCCGGGTCATTGGGAAGGCGATCTGATCAAGGGGGCGCACAATCGTTCAGCGGTAGGCACCTTGGTGGAGCGCACCACCTTGTTTACTGTGTTGGCCCGGATGGAAGATAGTAGCGCCGCTTTGGCAGTGCAGGGGTTTGGAAAAGCGTTCAAGCGTATTGAGGCACAAAAGCGCTTGTCGATGACGTACGCTCAGGGCAAGCAAATGACAGATCATCTGCAACGGGCAGCAAAGTTTATTGTGCCGATCCGCATAGTCCCTGGCAGCGTGGCATCAATGAGAACACGCATGGACTTCTGCGCGAGTACCTGCCCAAGGGTAAAGATTTGAGTGGTGTCACGCAGAGGGAGTTGGATGCGATTGCCTGGTCACTGAACCCGCGACCACGTAAATCGTTGGGGTTCAAATGTCCTGCGCAGTTGTTCACGCCAGATGCATTTGATTTTAGGCAGCATCACGCTGCACTTTTTGCACTTGGAACCGCCCTCCTTAGACAGTACCAGAATCAGCGATTGCGCGACCGTGCCAGCTACGGGTATTTGTTTCAGCCAGGCGTAACCATTCGTGTACTGAATTGTGAGTGTCCAGGTCAATCATCGTTGTGATATCGACTCGCGATCGATGAACTGCGGGGAGTACTCTTGAATCTGCATCACGCGGACGAATTCCAACGCCGAACTGACGAACTGTCGCTTGTAAAACTGGCCCGAGCAGTGAGACCGAAGGACCTGCTACATTGTGACCCTGAAGAAATTTTGATGGATTGCCAGAAATTTTTAAGCATGAGGGTGAGCAGAGATATCTCGACTGCCGCATGACATCTGTAGAAAGCGAACGCGTTACCTGTAATCCGGATTCCCAGCTACCTCTTTGCTGTTCCCACCGGTCCCGGTCTCGCAGTACTTGCCCGTCGCTGTCTATATCTAAAAAGCGACCGAATTTCAGGCCAGAGGCATCATAGCCAACGTATCCAGTAAACCAGTCAATCATGTCCCTGAATATACACCAAAGTCCACCACGTAGACAAAAGTGCGGTATTACCACCAGATGCGCTACGCTTGCGGGAGTGTCCCTGGCCAGGGTTACTAGGGGGTGAAAAGTAGTGCTATCGGCCTGGCTGGGCCACAAGATAATTAATTAAATTTGCCTCTCATTTCACAGGTCTTTAGCGGCATCTTTGGCGTGCTCGGCATTACGGCGCTTACTTTCCTCTAACCCCATGGTTGACAAAAAGTACACAATCGACTCGCTAATTTCACCGTTATATTTCTGTGCTGTGATAGAGCCTGACGGCAGGAACCAGGTGGCGGTCTGGTTGGTATATTTTACGCCCATGCCCGTAACCACTTCATCTGGCTCGATCTTTGTCGGCGGTCCGTACTTCTCTACAAGCGCCTCCAGCACTGGAGCAAAGTTTGCCTCTGGCTGTTCAAATGTTATCAATATCGAAGCTAGACTATTGGAGTAGTAGGTAAAGTATGTGCTTGCTGCAACGGCGGCAATAGTGGCCTCGGAAATGCGGCAGACTCGATCACCTTGAGTATCCTCCGGACTCTCGCAAAATACGCGCGGTACTTCACGCGAACTGTGCGAACTGAGATATAGTGCCTTATACCGCTCGCCCAAACTGCGATATAGTTCTTCATTAATCTCCGGCTGGAAAAACGAACTGGGATATAGTTCCTTAAGCTCCTGCTCGCTCGAACCCATTTTTGATCCCTTGAACTCCAACGGCTCAGGCTCGGCAGCCTGACTCATTTCCAGTGCCGCCAGACACAGCACAACGGCCAGTAGGGGCCTTGTAGTTCTGCTCATCCACTTGTTCATATCTAATCCCCACGATAATTAATTAAATTCGCCTCTCATTGGGCGGTTGAATCGAGACCGGCAGAAATCACGCGCGTCTACCTGTAAAATTCTACTTAATTTTAGACACTACTTTCGGTTGACTGCCGAGTTAGGAAACATGTTGAGGGGAATTATTCTCATCAATAATAATAGAGCTGCCACATCCTTGGCGCGTACAAGTATATGTATGGTCATAGCCACTACGTTTGCTACGATTGAGGATAGATTTTTGGCCGTTGTTGTAGCAGTTTGTGCAAAGCCAATATGGTGGTTCTCCGTTTGCATGGGATTCCTTCAGCGCATAAGCGACAACACCAGACTGTATCCCGTGCAGTTTGTAGCGTTGCGACTCGTGCGCCCATGTATCAAGGCGAACAATTTCTTCTTCCAGATTGTTTTTCAGCTTCAGCAAAGACGAATTTTGCTCAAGCAGCATGAGTTGAGATGTTTGAGCTTCGGCAAGGACAGACTGCAAGGTAGTGATTTTGGCGAGTGTTTCAGAATCAACCTTGAGTTCAAGCAACGCCTTGATGATTTGGTGCGCTTGGCTAAACGCAGATGCGACGGTAATTATGTCCATGATTACTCCTAACTAGATATAGGCCCCTAATTGCTCTTTGACAACGGAGCATTAAAATTTGTATTTATTCGTAGCTTATTATCACAACTCAGAGTTTTTATCCATTTCACCCTGGCCGCTGGTGCGTAGCACGTGCATCTATTGCTGGTCTGGTAGTCACACTGGTGATTCATGGCAGTGCTATCGGCCAGCCCCGAAGAGTGACGCTTGGATGCGGTCTGGGTAGATTTTTACTTCTCTCTTTTTTAATTCATCCATGCCCAATAATGTCGGCTTTGCATCTGGATTCTGTTCACGATACGACATTGAAATATCGATGCCGGTCTCGTGTAAAATTTCTTTCCGGTATTTATAAAAAGTTCTGCGTGGCAGTGTAAGAGAGACATCACTGCCATCATACCAGGACTGCAAAGTGAGCTTGACGAATGGCCGTAAAGTGACGTCTGCAATGTTTCGGATTTTCATTGTGTGGATCTCCAGCTTTGAAAAATATTCCATATGATGGACTCGTCCAGTACCCCCCGGCCTTTCAACTCTGGCCGACGTAGAGTTAATTCGATGCGAAGTAATGGCAGTGAAAATTCTGACAGGTCAGAAATTATATCTGTCCTGGTCGGCGGATGTTTCTTCAGTTCACAGTGTTTGCAATAGGCCTTCATTATAATACGGTAAATAACTGATCTTGCAATTCTGCTGGGCAATACCTAATTGTTACAATTTTATTACAATTGTTACAATTTTATTACTTTCGTGTATTTGTATTGTTAAATTTTTATGACAGTTTTTCCTGTAACAAATACACGGGCTGCTATATATAATGTCAGCCTTTATGGAAGCAGCAGGGATCTGCACGGATGCCAGGCAAGCTGAAAAGATGTCCGGATACGCGTGACAAGTCATTTGTCAGCTGTCACTCCAGCGTGTGGACAGACAGCACAAACATTTAATTTGTGATGAACAACTGTTACGCCGGGAAGCTTGCGGGTCTCAAAAAAAACGATCACGGACAAACTAACCACTGTATATATATTCCAGAACACGGGGTCGTGTAACAAATATGTCATTAACCACACCTACACTTGCGCGATGCCAGTAAGCAATACAGAAACCTTTCTGCCGGATTTTAACGACGCGGCCGCAAAACGTTATCGTAATTACCGCAAGCTAAAGGACGTGGTGATACGCTATCTGGTGGCAATTGGCGGTAGCGGGGTGATAGCCGCGATAGTCATGATAGCCTTGTATCTGGTCTGGGTTGTTGTCCCGCTGTTTCTGCCTGCCCGGCTGGAGCAGGTAGCCTCCTACAGCCTGCCTGGTGGTTCAGAACAGGCGTCTGTCTATTACGCTATGGAAGAACAACATGAAATCGGTATGCGGGTGACAGACCTGGGAGGCATACTGTTTTTTAATACCACAACCGGTGGGATTATAAAGCAGGAATCGGTGCTGTCAGACCCAAGCAGATCAGTCACCAGTTTCGCTGCCGGTGATCCGGCCCAGCGATTGCTTGCCTTCGGGCTGGACAACGGGTCAGTATTACTGCGCAGCCATCAATATAGCGTTACCTATCCAGAGGATAAAAGATTGATCACGCCGTCAGTAACCGGCCTGCTTGATGGTAAGCCGATCCGTATTGATTCAATCCAAAAACGACTGATGCTTTTGTCTGCGCAGTCTGACGAAACGCAGACTACGATTGCTGCAGTTACCGAAGATGGTCGTTTGTTGCTGGTCAATCTCGCGCTGCAATCCGGTGTTCTGGGTGATGGCCAGACGGTTGAGCGAATTGATCAGACCATACAGATGAACACGAATACAAAAGTAACCCATCTGGTGCTCGATGTGGAGCAGCGGGAATTGTATTTTGCCGACGACAGAGGCTGGTTATATTTCTACGATATCAGCGATAAAACGGCGCCCCAGTTACTTGAGCGGATCAGGGTAGTACATAACAACGCAAGAATTACTTCACTGCAGTTTTTAAGCGGGGGCATATCCATACTGGTTGGTTCTACCGACGGATCCATCTCACAATGGTTTCCGGTCAGGGATGCTGACAATAATTATACATTACAGAATGTGCGAAATTTTGACTCGCAGACGGCGGCCATACACAGCATGGTCCCGGAACATTATCGCAAGGGCATGCTGGCACTGGACGAGGCCGGTAATCTGGGCATCTATCATGCAACAGCCCATCGCACTATGAAGATTAAGCAGGTAAATTCAGGGCCTAAAGGCATGCTCGCAATTGCCCCGAGGGCCAACGCAGTCCTGGTTGAAGGCAGCAATGGAGAACTGCAATTGTGGGACCTTGAAAATGAACATCCGGAGGTATCGTGGAACACCATCTGGGGCAAGGTCTGGTATGAAAGCCGCGAACAACCGGCATATATCTGGCAGTCTTCGTCCGCCAGCAGTGACTTTGAACCAAAATTCAGTCTAACACCGCTGGCTTTCGGTACTCTGAAGGCATCTTTTTATGCGATGTTATTTGCCATTCCACTCGCGATTATGGCTGCAATCTATACCGCCTATTTCATGTCGCCCGGTTTGCGCAACCTGGTAAAACCAACCATCGAGATCATGGCAGCCTTGCCAACAGTCATCCTCGGGTTTCTGGCGGGCCTGTGGTTTGCCCCGATAGTCGAGGCATATCTGCCTGCAATGTTCCTGATATTTATTATGATACCACTGGCGATACTCTCAACCGCCTGGCTATGGCACACGCTGCCTGAACGAATCAGACTGCGGGTGCCGGCCGGTTCAGAGGCAATAATATTAATCCCGGTCATTATGCTGGTTACAGCACTGGTATTTGGTATAAGCAAGCCGATCGAATTATGGTTGTTTGATGGGAACCTGCCTTTATGGCTGACTCAGGAGTTGGGGATAGCCTATGATCAACGTAATTCGTTTATTGTTGGTATAGCCATCGGCTTCGCAGTGATCCCCACTATATTTTCCATCAGCGAGGATGCAATCTTCGGCGTACCCAGGCACCTGACTACAGGTTCACTTGCATTGGGGGCCACGCCCTGGCAAACGATGGCAAGGGTGATATTACTTACAGCGAGCCCCGGCATTTTTTCTGCAGTTATGATCGGTCTCGGCCGTGCAGTCGGTGAAACCATGATCGTAGTGATGGCCACCGGAAATACGGCCATCATGGATCTGAATATGTTCCAGGGCTTTCGTGCGCTTTCTGCAAATATCGCAGTGGAGATGCCCGAGTCCGAATTGGGCAGTACGCATTACCGGATCCTGTTTCTTGCCGGGCTGGTATTGTTCATGGCAACGTTCGTGTTTAATACAGTGGCTGAAGTGGTAAGACAACGTCTGCGCCAGAAGTACAGTTCATTATGATACCGAAAAATATAAAAAGCTGGCTGGATAGCGGTACCCCCTGGATCTGGCTGAATGCAGGGGCAGTCAGTGTTTCCATACTGATGGTACTGGGGCTGTTAACACTGATTGCGGTACGCGGACTCGGACATTTCTGGCCGGCATCAATAGCAGAATTTGAATACATGGACGCAGAGGGTACCAACACTCTGATTATCGGTGAACTTGTGGATCATGAAAATGTACCGCGATCCCGGATCGCTGAAACCGATGTTCGCATTCCGGAAGATATGGACTTTATTGACCGATACCTGATCAAGACAGGAAATCGGGACCATCTAGGCATGGATTTTCGCTGGGTGGTGGGGAACGGCATGATGGATATCCGCTATCCTGACGAATTAATGGCAGTTGAGCGGCGTGCATGGGGCAACCTGTATGCTTATCTGGTCGCCGTGAAGCAGAACGGTCAGGATGATCCTGCTGATAACAGTTCAGTATGGGACAAGTTTCAGCAGGCGATAGCTGAAACTGCAGTAGTCCATGATGCAATAGAACATATCGAGAAGGATCTGATAGGTGAGATTAATTTCAGTATGGAACGATTGCGTCTGCAAGCAAAGCAGCTGGGAGATTCAGGTGCACAGGCCCTGCTTGCTGAGCAGCAAAATCAGCTGCAGCAGCAATACGACAGTCATACCGAAGAACTTTCCCGGCTGTATGCCGGGTTAGGCAGATACAGTATCACTGCCAGGATTTCTGATGGTAGCGAGATTGAATTACCCTTGTCACAGGTTGTCAGGGCGTATCGCCCGAATGCAATGTCGCTGTTTGCCAAGGTCAGCTTTTATCTGAAAAAGCTGTGGGAATTTGTCTCCGATGAACCTCGAGAGGCAAATACGGAGGGTGGTATCTTCCCGGCCATATTTGGCACGGTAATGATGGTAATAATAATGTCTATCATGGTTACCCCGTTCGGCGTGATTGCCGCTGTTTACCTGCGTGAGTATGCGAAGCAGGGTACGCTGGTCAGGATTATCCGTATTGCGGTCAATAATCTGGCCGGTGTGCCATCGGTTGTATACGGCGTATTTGGACTTGGATTTTTTGTCTACTTTATCGGCGGTAATATTGATGAATTACTGTTTGCCGAATCATTGCCTTCACCTACATTTGGTACGCCGGGGCTGCTCTGGGCTGCATTGACACTTGCCATCCTCACTGTGCCCGTGGTTATCGTTTCAACCGAAGAAGGCCTCTCAAGGGTGCCCAGATCAATACGGGAAGGCAGTCTTGCACTGGGTGCTACCAAGGCAGAAACATTAATGCGTACCGTGTTGCCAATGACAGCATCGGCGATGATGACCGGTATGATCCTGGCCATTGCCCGGGCAGCCGGGGAAGTTGCGCCGTTGATGCTGGTTGGTGTAGTCAAACTGGCGCCTTCACTGCCTCTCGACGCTAACTTTCCTTACCTGCATCTGGAACGCAAATTCATGCATCTGGGGTTTCACATCTATGATGTAGGTTTTCAAAGTCCGAATGTTGAGGCCGCCAGGCCGCTCGTATTTGCAACTGCGCTATTACTGGTGCTGATAATCATATTTTTAAACTTGGCAGCAATCCATATTAGAAATAAGCTAAGGGAGAAATACCGTGCTTCCGAACAGCACTAGTCAGGTGAGCAAGAATGATATGAGTCAGCATGATGAACCGCAGCGTAACCTACGCACGCACGCTATTGATCCGGATATAATCAGGAAATCGTCCAGCAGGGTCGAGCTTGATAATGAGAAGATCTGTATTGAGGTGAAGAACTTTAGTTTCTTTTACGGCAACAACCAGGCATTAAAAACTATAAACCTGAAGATACCTGAAAAAAGGGTAACCGCCTTTATTGGTCCGAGCGGCTGCGGCAAGTCGACCTTGCTACGCTGTTTTAACCGTATGAATGATCTGATTGATAATATACGTGTAGAGGGTGAGATAACCCTGCATGGCGAAAATATTTTAGCGAAATCGATAAACGTTTCGGAATTGAGGCGCAGGGTCGGTATGGTGTTCCAGAAACCGAATCCGTTCCCGAAGACTATATTTGAGAACGTGGCTTATGGCCTGCGCATTCATGGGATCAAGAGCCGCAAGGTGCTGGAGGAGGTTGTAGAAAAGTCACTACACAGTGCGGCGTTGTGGGACGAGGTGAAGGACCGGCTTGATGCAGATGCAATGGGGCTATCAGGCGGTCAGCAACAGCGTCTGGTCATTGCAAGGGCAATCGCAATTGAACCTGAGGTGTTGCTGCTGGATGAGCCGGCATCGGCACTGGACCCGATTTCCACCCTGAAGATTGAAGAGTTAATCTACGAACTGAAATCCAGATACACTATTGTTATCGTGACGCACAATATGCAGCAGGCGGCGCGAGTTTCAGACTATACTGCGTATATGTATATTGGAGAATTAATCGAATTTAATGATACCAGCACGCTGTTTACCAAACCCTGGCAGAAAATGACCGAGGACTATATAACCGGTCGGCATGGTTAGTCACACCGGCGGAGAATCGTTATGACCAGCACCAGCCAACACATTTCCAAGCAGTTCGACAATGAACTCGAAAATATCCGCAGCCTGGTGCTTGCGATGGGAGGTCTGGTCGAGCAACAATTAACTGCTTCGATTAATGCATTGGTCGAATCTGATCTTGAAACGGCCGAGAATATAATCAAGACTGAATATAATGTGAACCAGTTTGAGGTTTCGATAGACGAGGAATGTATCCGTATCCTGGCGAAACGACAGCCCACTGCTGTCGATTTGCGCCTGATTATGGCAATCATCAAGACAATTACCGATCTGGAACGCATAGGTGATGAGGCAGAAAAAATAGCAAAGATGGCGATCCTGCTTGCAGAAAAGCAGGCCCCCAAGGCCTATTATATCGGGCTGAAGGCGATGGGAACGCTGGTCAATCAAATGGTGCATGACGCACTGGATGCTTTTGCCAGGATGGACTCAAGGGCGGCGCTGCATGTAGCCAGCAAGGAACCTCAATCCAATGATCAGTATGGTGCGTTATTAAGACAGCTGATTACCTATATGATGGAGGATCCGCGCAATATTACCAGTTCGATGGACGTAGTCTGGATCGCGCGTGCTATGGAAAGGATCGGCGACCATGCCAGGAATATCTGTGAATATGTGATTTATTTTGTCGAGGGCAAGGACGTCCGCCATATCAGTATTGAACAGATGGAGAAGGAAGTTAATTCCTGAGCCAGTGGCCGGGACACTCAATCAGGATAATGCTGTTTTTTTTTAATTATTATACCCATAACCAGCCCGGTTTTTCCCCTCTGACTGCACACGAAGATTCTGATGGGCGCAAGTAACCTGAATAATCCTGAGCTTTATATAAACCGTGAACTCAGTCTGCTTGAGTTTAACCGGCGTGTGATCGCGCAGGCCAGTGATGAATCTGTCCCATTGCTGGAACGATTGCGGTTCCTGTGTATTGCCAGCACCAATCTGGACGAGTTTTTTGAGATACGCGTCTCCGGGATCAAACAGCAGGTCAAGTATGGTTCAGTTCAGACCGGGCCTGATAACCAGACCCCGGCCGAGATTCTCAGTCGCATCAGTCAGATAGCACATGAGCTGGTCCAGGAACAGTACAGGGTGTTGAATGAAGTCATTACACCGGCGCTGACGAAGGAAAAAATCCTCGTGCTAAGGCGTAAGGCCTGGGTACCGAATGTGGCGAGATGGGTCAAGCGGTATTTTAACAATAATGTTTTGCCGGTACTCAGTCCTATCGGTCTGGATCCGTCCCATCCGTTTCCGCGAGTACTGAATAAAAACCTGTATTTTATTATTTCACTCGAAGGCAAGGACGCGTTCGGCCGTGAAACTGATCTGGCGATTGTGCAGGCCCCGCGTTCCTTGCCCAGGGTAGTGCCGGTTACATCCAAACATACCAGTGGCCCGCATGATTTTATACTGTTGTCGTCGATAATTCATGCGCATGTCAATGATTTGTTTCCAGGCATGAAGGTTACAGGTTGTTACCAGTTCAAGGTGACCCGGGACGGTGACCTGTTTGTAGACAGTGAGGAGGTTGATGATCTGTTACTAGCGCTGGAGGGTGAACTTCCATCCAGACGGTTCAGTGATGCAGTGCGTCTTGAGGTTGTAGACAATTGCCCGGAGGAACTTTGTTCATTTTTGTTACAGAAATTCGGACTGGATGAGACCGATCTGTACAAGGTCCACGGACCGGTCAATCTGCACCGGCTAAGCGCAATCCTGGATCTGGCCAATCGCCCGGACCTGGTCTATCCCGGTTTTACCCCGGACATACCTCCCAGGTTGCAAAAGAGCAATAATATTTTTGATACGCTGCGAAATGGCGATATCCTGCTTTACCACCCGTTTCAGTCGTTTGCCCCTGTGGTCGATTTTCTGCGTCAGGCAGCACATGATCCGAATGTGTTATCGATCAAACAGACACTGTACCGCACCGGTGTGGATTCAGCGATCGTGGAGGCACTGAAGGACGCTGCCCAGATTGGTAAAGAGGTAACAGTGGTAATTGAACTGCTTGCCAGATTTGATGAAGAAGCGAATATTGAAATGGCAAACGACCTGCAGGAAGTAGGTGCGCATGTTGTTTACGGTATTGTCGGATACAAGACCCATGCAAAGATGTGCATGGTCGTGCGCAGGGAAGGCAGGGTATTACGGCGCTATGTGCACCTGGGGACCGGAAATTATCATTCCAGGACCGCACGTATCTATACTGACTACGGTCTGTTTACCTGTGACAAGGACATCGGCCTGGATGTAAACAGGCTGTTTCTCCAGATGACCGGTCTCGGACGGGCCGGCAAGTTGAAGAAGCTGTTGCAGTCCCCGTTTACCTTGCTGAAGCGACTGCTTGAGTTGATAGATGCAGAGGCAAAAAATGCAATGAGAAAAAAGGAGGCCAGGATCATCGTCAAGATGAATGCGCTGGTCGATCCGGATCTGATACGGGCCTTGTATCGTGCCTCGCAGGCCGGTGTAAAAATTGATCTGATTATCCGGGGCGTATGTTGTCTGCGGCCAGGCGTCAAGGGCGTATCCGAAAATATCCATGTGCGGTCCATCGTCGGCCGTTTTCTCGAACATAGTCGGGTGTTTTACTTTTATCACGGTGGCAAAGAACTGTTGTTCTGTTCGAGTGCTGACTGGATGCCAAGAAATATGCATAACCGAGTGGAGACCTGTTTCCCGATTGACGAGAAGCGCCCCCGCGACCAGGTGCTGACGTACGGGCTCAACAATTACTTGATTGACAATTGCCAGTCCTGGATTATGCAAACTGATGGCTCCTACAAGCGCCAGAAGCCCGGCAGCAACAAGCTGCGGTCAGCCCAGCAAATGGCGCTGGAATATTTTTGCGAATAAATAATTGCTTGCCCCGGAGTATCTGCTGGCAATCAATCCGTGCTGTATTTAAGCGTATAATTAACAGTCTTGATGTATCCTTCCTCAGAATCAAGATCGGTCCGGGTCAACGGATTATTGTCCAGCCATTTTTTCGGTAATACCAGACTGATTGATCTTCCGGTCACACTGGCTGACAGTTTCGGTGGTGTGGCATAGAGCCTGCTTCTGTTTAACAGTACGGCCAGCCGTAAAAGTATATTCAGTCTGATCACCTGGTCCCAGTCTTCTTTCTGGACCAGATTTATTTCTTCTAGCGGATATTTGCGACGATGGCAGCGGACCAGCAATGCGAGTCGGGTCTGGTCCTGTCTGGAAAAACCGGCCATGTCGGAGTTGGCAATCAAATAGGTGCCATGCCGGTGATACTGGGCGTGGGCAATTGCCAGGCCGATTTCATGTATACTGGCCGCCCATTCAAGGTATTTCAGGTCGATCTTCCGGTTCAAACCCCAGCTATCCGAGACCTGCCTGAACAACTGTACCGCAGTTTTTCTGACGCGCGTGGCCTGTTCTGCATCTATATTGTAGCGTTTGCCCAGTTCAGCAATTGTAGTATCGCGTATGTCCTTATCATGCAACCTGCCAAGCAAATCGTATAACAGGCCTTCACGCAGCGCTCCTTCAGACACATCGAGTTGTTCAATATCAAAGGCCTCAAATATGCCGCACAGTATGGCGAGTCCGCCGGTGAATACCGGTATTCTGCTGTCCCCCAGGCCTGGAAGGTTTAATTTGTTTATGTGTCCGGTATTAATTATTTCTTCCTTCAGATTCATCAGCGCAGTACGGGTGATACCGTGATTGCTCCAGCCCTTGTTGGCCACGATGCTGTTAATTGTGAGGATGGTGCCGGAGGAGCCTATTGCCTTTTGCCATCCGGTTTTCTTGAATGTAGCCTCGACAGGTTCCAGTTCCTGTCTGACCGCAAGTATGGCGGTCTGCATATTTTTGGCAGTCACGCTGCCGGAAGAAAAAAACCGGCGGCTCATGTTAACGCAACCGATATAGTGGCTTTCCATTTTATAGGTATCAAAACCCTTGCCGATGATCAGTTCGGTGCTGCCTCCACCTATATCTATGACCAGACGTTTATTGGTATCATCATATACAGCATGTGCCACACCCAGATAAATAAGCCGGGCCTCCTCAAGTCCGGAAATAATTTCAATCGGAAGCCCAAGTGCCTTGTGAGCCATGGCAATAAAGCGCTTGCCGTTGTTGGCCTGACGCAGTGTATTCGTGCCTACTACCCTGACATTGACGCGCGGGATTTCCCGGATCCGCTGGCCAAACTCCTCCAGGCATTCCAGTGCACGCAACATCGACTCTTCAGTCAGATTATCGTTTTCATCCAGGCCAGATGCCAGTTGGATCATCTTTTTTATGCGGTCGATAATCTGCAGGCGCTGGTCGGTATAACTGGCTACGATCATGTGAAAGCTGTTGGATCCGAGATCCACGGCAGCGTAGGTTTCTGTCGATTCTTTAGTCATACAGTGCTGGTTCCTGATTATACCGTATAGATATTCAGGGATTATTATGACAAATCATAGAAATTACCACCTGCTGTTGATGCGCCATGGCAAATCGGACTGGGATGCCGGAGTCAAACAGGATTTTGACCGTCCACTGACGCAACGGGGCAATGCCGATGTCCGGAAAATTGCCAGGTGGATGCGCTTACACAAGCGTGTTCCCGATCTGATTGTCAGCTCACCGGCCGTGCGGACCAGGGATACTGCAAAAATAGTCGTAGAGGCGCTGAAGCTGGGGCCGGACCTGCTTGCATGGGAAAAGGACATTTATGAAGCAAGCTTGGAAAAGTTGCTGGCTGTGATTGGCCGATACTCGGTGAATTGCCATTGTCTGTTACTCATCGGCCACAATCCCGGACTGGACAGTCTGATAACATATCTGGCCAGCGCAGGGCCTGACAGAACCGGATCGGGCAAACTGATGACAACATCCGCATTGGCGATTTTCGATTACGCTGATTCAGTTATCAACACCGCACCGCATGCCGCGCAACTGCAGCAACTGGTAAGGCCGGAGGAGATTGCATAAGGTGGCGCCTTACTTTTCCGCGACAATGTAGGCGATCCAGCTCGCATCTGCTTCACCTTTGGTGGTCCGGGTGAAAACCCCATTGCCCTGACCGTCCTTGCCGGTGCCCTCCCAGTAAACCGCTGGCCGGAACCCCGCTTCAGTCAGCATCTCCGTGGTTTCAGGCAGGCTCCATATCCTCCAGTCATAGCTAAACGCCTTTTCAATTGCAGATCCGTCCTTGAACCTGAAGTGGATATGAAACAGTCCGTCATTGGTAATTGGATTATATTTATGCTGGTCCCAGACATAAGTAAAGCCTTTGTTGCGGGTGGTCTCCAGCATTTCCTTGTAGGCTTCATGGCCGCCAAAGCTGTCCAGAAACAAGATGCCATTCTTCTCAAGACTGGCGTGGATATGGCGGAAATAAGCAATCATGGCCTTACGTGACTTGAATATCCAGTAGCTGAAGTTCATCGCCAGTACGATATCTGCCGGAGGTGTCTTGACCGTTCTCACATCACTTCTGAAAATGGTGATTCTGTCCTGCTGCTGACGGTCCAGTTTTGCAAGCTTGTTGGCCTTGCCCCATGCCAGCACCTTGCGGTCCAGATCGACACTGTAGGCCAGATTACTTTTGCGCCGACGTACCCATTCACAGGACGTGTTCAGCGTGCCGCAGAAATCTTCTCGCAGCGTACGGGCAGGGCCGCCGCGAAGTTTTTTATAGGTTTGATCAACGAAATCGATCTCCGCTTCCACACACTGGACCGCGGCCTCGTAGAGTTGGTGGATGTCAGCCTGTGCAGCCTGTGAACTGGCAGGGGGTTTTACAGTTTTCTGTTGCTTATGGGGTTTCATCGTAATCCATCTGGTTTAGGCTGGTGTTTTGCTTCCCGGCGCGGATTCTAACCCAACCACTGTTTGATGAATACACCGTAGTATGCTCAGCGAACTGTTTCAGCGCGTATCATTAGCACCAGCTTTGCTGCTAAAATACAATATAATAAATTAATGTTACTTAAAATATGTCTGTAGTTTTGGTAAACCCATCGGGAGATCACACGTGTTAAAGTCGATTCTGGCTATTCTCCTGTGTCTGTGCAGCACGCTTGCAGGGGCGCAGGTTCAGGAGTATGTCCTGAAAAACGGACTGAAGTTGCTGGTGAAAGAAGACCACCGGGCCCCTGTGGTGGTATCCCAGGTCTGGTACAAGGTCGGTTCCAGTTATGAATATGACGGAATCACCGGAATATCACATGCGCTCGAACATATGATGTTCAAGGGGACCCGCAAGCACGGTGAAGGAGAATTTTCGCGCATCATTTCAGAAAATGGCGGTAACGAAAATGCCTTCACCGGAGATGATTACACCGCCTATTTCCAGACCATGGAAAAATCGCGGTTGCCTATCAGTTTTGAGCTGGAGGCAGACCGCATGCGAAATCTGACCCTGCCAGAGGTTGAATTTTCGAAAGAGATTGAAGTAGTCATGGAAGAACGACGCCTGCGTACCGAAGACAATCCGAATGCATTCATGCGGGAAATTGCGACAGCGACAGCGTTCCAGACCAGCCCGTATCGTCAGCCTGTTATTGGCTGGATGGCAGATCTGAAGTCTATGCAGGTTGAGCAACTCAGAGACTGGTACAGACAATGGTATGCCCCGAACAATGCGACCGTTGTTGTGGTCGGCGATATACAGGCGGAAGCAGTCCATGCGCTCGCGAAAAAATATTTTGGGCCGTTGAAAAAGGAGGTCATCGTTGCTCCCTCATTCAGACCTGAGGTGCAACAGCAGGGTTTGAAGCGGGTAGTGGTAAAACGACCGGCAGAGGTCCCTCAGTTGTATATGGCCTGGAAGGTGCCGGGCTTGATATCTGTGCAGGGTGAGAATGCGGAAGTTGAAGCCTGGGAGCCGTATGCGCTGGAAGTGTTGTCCGGTATCCTGAGTGGCGGCAGCAGTGCCAGGTTTGAATCCAGGCTGGTCCGTGGCCAGCAGGTGGCTACCGGTGCCAGTAGCGGTTATCAACTGACGGGCAGACTGGATGGTCTGTTTACTGTCGGTGCGACCCCCGCACAAGACAGGACCGTAGCAGAACTGGAAACGGCAATCAGGCAGCAGGTTGACGAACTGCGCGAGAATGAAGTAAGCATAGACGAGTTGCAGAGAATCAAGGCGCAGGTAGTTTCCAGTGAAGTGTACGAACGTGACTCCGCATTTTTCCAGGGAATGGTGCTCGGTACGTTCGAGACTGTCGGGCTTGGGTGGCAGTTGGCAGACGAATACGTAGATCGTATCCAGCAAATTACGGCCGCGCAGGTGCTCACGGTCGCCCAAAAATATCTGGTTGATGACAGGGCCACGGTCGCCTTGCTGGAACCACTGCCGATGGACGAAGCAGCGACACAGGGACCGACTACAAAAGGAGATCAGAATGCTGAATAGACTGTTACTTCTACTGCTGTTGGTCCCGGTCAACGCACTGACCGCGCCAGCAATCCAGACCTGGCAGACTGCAAGTGGGATCAGTGTCTATTTTGTTGAAACAAACCAGCTGCCTATGCTGGATATACAGATGGTATTTGATGCCGGCAGTGTGCGGGACCCGCAGGACAAACGGGGACTGTCCCTGCTTGCCAACAGCCTGCTCGATCAGGCTGCTGATGGAATGGATGCAGACCAGATCAGTTTCGAGTTCGAACGGCTTGGGGCAGAATTTGGTGCCCAATCAGGCTACGACTCTGCCTCAGTGTCACTGCGAAGTCTCGCGGATGATGCCAGGTTGCAACCGGCACTGGAAAATCTGCACCGGGTGATCACCCATCCGGATTTCATCGAGGCAGATCTGGACCGGCAACGGAACCAGTTGCTGGTTGCGCTCCAGAGAAACCAGCAGTCGCCGTCAGATATTGCCGGGGAAAAATTTCTTGCTGCGATATACCAGGGCCATCCCTATGCCTATCTGAATGAAGGAACTGCGGAGACCCTGGCGGTTATTGAACGGGCGGATCTGGTCAGGTTCCATACTGAATTTTATACAGCCAGTAATGTGATGATTACGATCGTGGGTGATACTGACAGGGCTGGTGCTGAGGCCATAGCTGAAATGATTACACGTGATCTGCCCGAGGGCAACAGGCCTGGACCTGTCACTGAAGTGAAGCCGCTAACCGCGGCGGCAACGATCAGTATTCCGCACCCTTCGTCCCAGGTGCATATCCTGGTTGGCCAGCCAGGCATGCGTTATGGTGATCCGGACTACTTTCCCCTGTATGTCGGTAACCAGATACTCGGTAGTGGTGGCCTGGTCTCGAGGTTATTTGAAGAAGTGCGGGAGAAACGGGGGTTATCCTACAGTGCCAGCAGTTATTTTGCGCCGCGCCGGGACTCCGGGCCGTTCCTCGCCAGTATACAGACGCGTGAAGATCAGGCCGCAGAGGGCCTGGCAGTATTGCAGAAAACAATATCCGATTTTGTCGAGCAGGGGCCGACAGATGCTGAACTGGTCGCGGTGAAGAAAAACATTACTGGCGGATTTCCGTTGCGTATAGACAGTAACAAGAAGATATCAGGCTATCTTTCGGTGATCGGTTTTTACGGACTGCCACTGGATTATCTGGACAGATTCAATGACAGGGTTACAGCGGTCACGGTCGAACAGATAAAGGACGCATTTTCGCGCCGTCTTGATACAGACAAGTTTGTTACTGTGATGGTCGGTCCGGTTGCGCCGTCTGCCACCGGCCCGGGTAATTGAACATTTTGCCGTATGCCGGGCAAGATAAGGATTATCAGCGGCAAATGGCGCAGCAGAAGACTGGATGTAATCGAGGCCGCTGATCTCAGGCCTACCCCGGACAGGGTCAGGGAGACCTTGTTTAACTGGCTGCAGCCCTATATAGAAGGTGCATACTGTCTGGATCTGTATGCAGGCTCCGGAATACTCGGGTTTGAAGCGCTTTCGCGCGGGGCAGCCGGCGTCACACTGGTCGATAATAATAAGGCCGTGGTCAATAACCTGGCCATACAGGCTGCTAAACTGGAGGCATCCGGGCTGGAAATAAGCTGCTCTGATGCAGCACAATGGTTACAGTCCTGCCCTCGTCAATATGACATCATCTTTCTGGATCCGCCCTATTCTAAAAACCAGTTGGGACATATTATCGGGCAGTTGTTAAACTGTGCCTGCCTGCACCCGGGGGCGCTTTTGTATGCAGAGTCGGATCAGGATTTCAGCCATGACGATGACCGCCTGCAGGTGCTGAAGGCCGGCAAGGCCGGGGCCGTCCATTTCAAGTTGTATGAGTATGCAGAGAGACAGACATTATGAATAACAGCGCTATTTATCCCGGTACATTTGATCCAATAACGAACGGGCATATTGATCTGGTCTTACGTGCAACCCGGTTGTTTGACAGGGTGATTATCGCTGTGGCAGAAAACACCAGCAAAAAGACCGTATTTTCAGTGGAGGAGCGGGTGGCCATGGCCAGGACCGCCCTTGCGGGCATAGAAAATGTCGAGGTATGCAGTTTTAGCGGACTGGTGACAAGTTTTGCAAAAAAAAGTGAAGTTAAGGTGATTATTCGCGGTCTGCGCGCCGTGTCTGATTTTGAATATGAGTTTCAGATGGTCGGCATGAACCGCCAGCTGAATGAAAAGATCGAGACAGTGTTTCTGATGCCTTCGGAACATCTCAGTTATATTTCCTCCAGTCTGGTACGGGAAATTGCTGCACTCGGCGGTGATGTCAGCAAGTTTGTGCACAAGGATGTGATGTCCGCGCTGCGTAAGCGGTTCGATGTCTAGCCCGGGCCTGGCTGGCAGATGGCATTAAGAATCACTGAAGAATGTATCAATTGTGATGTCTGTGAACCGGCCTGTCCTAACCAGGCGATTTATGCCGGTGCAGATTATTACCAAATTAATCCTGACCTTTGTACCGAATGTGTGGGACATTATGAAGTTCCGCAATGGGTTGCGCTTTGTCCTGTCGACTGCATACCGCGAGACGAGCAGTTAAACGAGTCCAGGGACCAGTTGTACGAAAAATATCTGCGGCTTGCGGGCAAGCAGGCTGTCTGAGACAGCCCCGGCGTTCCATTTGAGTTGATGAAGTATGAGGGTAGTATCATGGTGAGTATGAGAAGTGTGCTGCTGGTTGCGTTACTGGTACCGGTCATCTGTACCGGGGCCCAGCCGCAGACGGCTGCTATCGCCAGCGCACATGCACTTGCAACCGATGCAGGAATTGAAATCCTGCAGCAGGGTGGTAATGCGTTTGATGCGGCAGTTGCTGTCAGTGCTGCACTTGCTGTCGTCGATCCATCCGGGTCCGGACTAGGTGGTGGTGGCTTCTGGTTGTTGCATAGGGAAAGTGATGGCAAACAGGTCATGATCGATGGCCGGGAGAAGGCACCGGAATTTGGGCATGCCCGTATGTACCTAGATGAAAATGATGAAATCAAACCCAGATTGTCGTTGGATGGCCCACTTGCAGGCGGCATCCCCGGCATCCCTGCCGGTCTGGTCTATATAGCCATGTATTACGGCCGCTTGCCGCTAGCGACCAGTCTGGCACCGGCAATCCGGTATGCAAAACAGGGTTTTGCTGTAACGCCGGGACTACAACGACAGATCCAGGGCCGGTCAGAAGTAATGCTGCAATACCCGCCAACCGCGCAGATATTTCTGCCGGACGGAAAGGTGCCGGAGCCAGGCGATCTGCTTGTGCAGACTGATCTGGCCAACACGCTGCAGTCCATCTCGGATAAAGGCCTGGCAGGTTTTTATTATGGTGAGATGGCAGCCAGACTGGTGCAGGGCATGCAACAGTATGGTGGTATATGGAGCCTGAAGGACCTGGAACAATATCTCGTGCTCGAACGCCAGCCGCAGAAGTTCACCTATAAAAATATCAGTGTGGTATCTGCCTCTCCACCATCCTCCGGTGGTATTGTGCTGGCAGAGGCGTTGAAGATACTTGAGCATTTTGATCTGGGTCCAATGGACAGGGTGAGCAGGGCGCATTATGTGATTGAGGCGTTGCGCCGCGCCTACCGTGATCGTTCCGTGTTTCTTGGCGATCCGGATTTCGTCAGCATACCTGTGGATCGGCTGCTCGATCCGGACTATATCGATGCACTGACGATGACGATCAATCCGGACAAGGCGACACCGAGCGCCGAGCTTGGTGATGTGCCCGGACCCAAGCAATCCGGTGAATCGACCACGCATTTTTCCATTATCGATACAGAAGGTAACCGGGTGGGGGGTACACTCAGTATCAACCTGACATTCGGCTCCGGGTTTGTCATACCGGGGACCGGGGTGGTGGTAAATAACGAGATGGATGATTTCGCTATAAAGCCGGACACGCCGAACTCATACGGGCTGGTTGGTTTTGAAGCGAATGCGATTGCCCCTGGCAAACGGCCGTTATCGAGCATGTCGCCTACGTTTGTGGAAACTGATGAGCGTGTCGGTATTCTAGGCACGCCCGGCGGCAGCCGGATTATATCGATGGTATTGCTCGGTATCCTGGATTTTGCGGATGGCCAGTTGCCAGAATCCTGGGTTGACCTGCCCCGCTATCATCACCAGTACAAACCGGACGTTGTCCAGTTCGAGCCTTCTGCATTTAGCGAACAGGAACAACAGCAGCTGCGCGCACGTGGCCACGAATTACGTGTGTCGAACAGGGACTACGGTGATATGCATGCGGTCATGTGGGACAAGCGTACCGGTCATGTCTATGCGGTCTCGGACAAGCGCGGCGAGGGTTCGGCAAGATTGTTGCAGAAGGAAATCAAGCCCTCCCCCTGAGAAACAAGGCGCTTTATAAATCAACACCTTGCGGCGCTCGCGAATTATGAACGTAGCCACAATAAGCTAAGTAGTCACATGAAAATAAGTTGACCATTATTTCTTTCGTTGCGGAAACAGCGCGTAATTCCAATCGCCGTGAAATTGCGCTTGCTTCAGATTCAACGCATTCAATTCCGCGTCACTGATTTTGATTTCGGTTGGATAATTGCCCCGATCCAATTCCGTGCGAATTCGTAAGCCAGCCTTGGTCTTGGTGTTGGCGATTAAATTGATAATGACCTCGTGGCTCACCAACGGACGACCACGCCAGTTCTTGGTAATGTGACTGAACATGCGATGTTCGATCTTGTTCCATTTGCTGGTTCCCGGCGGGAAGTGGCGCACATGGATGGGCAGCCCCAAACGTGTGGCCAACTCTTGTAGCGCAACCTTCCACAACCGGCATCGGCTACCGTTGCTGCCACCCCCGTCGGCGGTGATCAACAATTCTTTGGCATGGGGATAACGCTTCGCCCCCATCTTCTGCCACCACCGACCGATGGCCTGTACCGCGAACTGCGCGGTATCGTGGTCGATGCCCACACTGACCCAGCCCTCGTTCAGACTCAGATCGAACACCCCATAGGGAATGACTTTACCCAATTGCTTATCGACAAAGTCATGCACCAGCACTTCTTCCGGCTCGCCTTTGGGCTGCCACTCGCGTCCGCCGTTCTTGAACAGGCCTACCAGTTCCTTTTTCTTCGTGTCGACTGAAATCACCGGCTGGCCGCGATGCTGAAATTGCTGGACCGTCGTGTTGATATACTCGAACTGCACATTGCGGTCCGGATGCGAGCCTCCCTCCTTCGTCTTGCGGTTGCCCTGCAAACTATAACCGGCTTCATTCAATAATTTCCCTACCGTCCAGGCGCCGATGGGATGCCCCTGGCGGGTCAATGCTGCAGCCAGATTGGACGTGCTTTTGCAGGTCCAGCGCAAAGGAGACATGGGATCTCCCCGGCTCGTCGGCTCGACCAATTGTTCCAGCGCGCCCAGCAAGCCCGGGTCAGTTTCCGTGAGCCGTTTGCGTCCCCCGCCTTGCTTGCGCAAGCGAGCATCCACTGCCGCCTTGGGTTTCTTCTTGCGCGCCGCCACCTCGGCCAATCCCTTGCGAATCGTGTTGCGCGACATTCCCGTAGCGCCGCTCACCGCGCTCATTCCGCCTCGTCCGTAGGCTCGGCGCTTCCGTCGCAGCCCATTGCCGGCGCAGCCGCTCATCCATCAAAGGCCCAAGCGAGCGATAGCGTGATTTGATCTGGCGTAGCGAGGCTGCATCTTGCATGCCATTATTAAACACCAGCAAACCGTATTGGTCAAGTTATTTTCACGCGATTCCTAAGTAATAGCTACGGTCGGTGAAGAAATGAAAAAAATACTTTCAAGTTTCGATAGCATGAAATATGACCCCGTGCAGAATTCTGCACGAACGGTAGCTTGGTCAGAAAATAATTCATTATTGTGTGTAGAGCAAGACATGCAAGAAAGCTCTCGCTGGATTCTCGTAAAAGCTAAATTAGATAATGAAAATAAAGTTGCAACAACTGATTTCATTAGTATTCAAGTCAGCAAACACCGAGATGATACAGTTTATGATTCCCTTGGTATGCTAACCATATCAAG